>JAFPMR010000117.1 GCA_017411235.1 Bacilli bacterium
TTAATAGACAAATTGATTGTATCTAAATTAACAATGTTGTTAAAACTTGCAATGAGATAATAAATCTCATTGCTTTTTTTATAGCAAAATTTGACTAAAAAAGCCTAAAAATGAGATAATTATATTATCAGAGGGGTTGAATTTAATGAAAAAGAGTAATTATATAACTGACGAAGAACGATTAAAAGTAACAAAAGAAGAAGAATTTAAAACTCAATACGATAAAGATATAGAAGAAAACGATTTATACTGGAAAAGATTAAAAACTAGGGCATTAGCAGTACTTTTAGCTGGTGTTATAGGATTAAATGCTTATGGTATTTATAAATGGGCAAAAAATTCACCAGAACCTACAAAAGAGCCAAGTATTAGTTATGATGTTACTGATTGTGTAGAACCAGAAGTTGTAACTAGATATGTAGCACCTTCAGGTTATACATTAACTTGGATTGATGGTGTTCCATACGCTATCAAAGAAATAACAACTAAAGTATCTCCAACAAAAGTACAAACAGAAGACGGAAAAACAATCTATACTGCCCCAGCTGGATATGTTTTAACTACAATTGATGGTGAACCAGTAGCAGTATCTACTGAAAAAATTATGATATCTCCATCTGTTGTTACAGAATATAAAGCTCCAGAAGGTTATATTCTTGTTGGTGATAAATGCTATAAAATCGATAGTGACACTCCAGATTATGCAGCACCAGAAGGCTGTACTAGAGAAGGATTAAAGTGCACAAAAGATTCTGAAGCAACACAAGGTAAGGGTAAATAATAATAACTATAATAAAAAGAGAGGAAAATCTCTTTTTTTATGCTAAAATGTAGTAGGTGATATCTATGATTAGACTAGATAATATTAAAATCTTTGAAGAATTATCTGAAGAACAAGTAATTTCTAAAGCTTTAAAGAAAAATAGAGTAGAAGAAAACGATGTTTTAGAAGCAAATATCGTCAAAAAATCTATTGATGCTAGGGATAAAAGAAATGTTCACTATAACTATTCAATAGATATCAAAGTAAAAGATGAATCTAAATATCCTAATCTTAAGGTTATAAAAGAAATAGAAAAACAAATAATAAACAAAAACAGAAATAGTGTCTACAAACCTGTAATAGTAGGATCAGGTCCTGCAGGACTATTCTGTGCCTTAACCTTAGTAGATAATGGCTATGAACCAATTATCATCGAACAAGGTTCATCAGTAGATGAAAGAATTAAGTATATTAATGAGTACAAAGAGACAGGTCATCTAAATGAACTATGTAATGTTCAATTTGGTGAAGGAGGAGCAGGAACTTTCTCTGATGGTAAATTAACAACAGGTATTAATTCACCATTAATTAAAGACGTTTTAAACTATTTCTATAAATTTGGTGCTCCAAAGGAAATAACTTATCTATCACATCCACATATTGGAACAGATAATTTAGTTAAAATATTAAAAAGCATTAGAGAATATATCGAATCTAAAGGTGGAGAATATCATTTTAATACTAAATTAATCAACATAAAAAAAGAAAATGATGTTTATCTATTAGAAACGAATAATCAACAGTTTACTACAGATTGTTTAGTATTAGCTATTGGTCATAGTGCCAGAGATACTTACAAAATGTTATTAGACAATAATGTTAATATGGTAAGAAAGAATTTCTCAGTAGGAGTACGTATAGAACATAAACAATCTATGATAAATGAATCACAATATGGTACATATACTAAGTTAAACTTACCACCAGCAGAATATAAACTAGCTTATCATAATGACGAAAGAAGCTGTTATACATTCTGTATGTGTCCAGGTGGTGAAGTAATAGCATCTTCATCAAACAAAGAAGCTATTGTAACTAATGGTATGTCTGAATATAAAAGAGATAAAGAAAATGCTAATGCAGCATTACTAGTTAATGTTTTAACTACTGATTTTACGGGTACTGATCCTTTAGCGGGAATGTATTTCCAAGAAGAATTAGAACATCATGCTTATATTCTAGGTGGATCTAATAACTTTGCGCCAGTACAAAGAGTAGAAGATTATTTAAAAAATCAACCATCTACTAAGATTGGTAGCATTATACCTAGTTATAAACCAGGTTATACTTTAACAAATCTAAATGAATTATTTCCTGATTATATAAATAAAACATTAAAAGAAGGAATACTATCATTTGATCATAAAATAAGGGGTTTTGCTAACCCAGATGCAATCCTTACAGGAGTAGAAACTAGATCATCATCACCAGTTACAATCACTAGAAATGAAGACTTAGAATGTAACTTAGAAGGTATCTATCCTTGTGGTGAGGGAGCAGGCTATGCTGGAGGTATAACTTCAGCAGCTGTAGATGGCATAAAAGTAGCTATAAAAATTGTTGAAAAACCATAGGAAAATTAGACAAAAAGGGCAAAAGAGTGTAGAATTAAATTAGTTGACAGGACAGGGGTGTTAATATGGAAGAAAAAAAGATGACTGGCTTATCATCAATTGATATGCCTTGGCTAAAACAATATAAAAACTTTGATAGTTCAAGAGATGAACAATATATAACAAATAGTACTGTTTGGGATGTTGCAGAAAAGATGCTACAAAAGTATTCACATATTAATTTTATAGAATATTTTGGTAGAAATATTTCCCGTGAAGAATTTGCAGCATACGTAGAAATGTGGGCAAGAACATTTAGAGCATTAGGTGTAGAACCTGGAGATTTAATTCCTTTATATGTTCCAGCAACACCAGAATCATATGCAATGTTCTTTGCAGCAAACGCTATTGGAGCAATTCCTTATTATCAAAAATTAGCTATAACAAAAGAAGCGCTTGAAGTTGAAACTCAAGGAGCTAAAATAGCTGTAGTATTTGATGGATTATGGAAAAATGTTAGAGATGTATTCTCACAAGAAAGATTTAAAAATGTAATAGTAACTTCTGCTTCTGATAGTATGATGTTCCCATTAAAACAAATAATGGGAATGAAATCATACCTTGAACAAAGAAGAACACAAGCAGCTATACCAAAAGATCCAAAATACATTTGGGCTAGTGATGCTAAAAAAATTGCAAAACACTTTACTGGTGATTATAAAGTACCATTTGTAGCTGGTAGAACAGCAGCTATTACTACTTCAAGTGGAACTACAAGTAATGTAGTTAAAGGTATCATGGATACAAACGAAGGAATCTTAGCTTCATTACAATGTACAATAAATGCTGAAACAGGTTACACTGAAGGCAAGAGAACATATACATGTTTCCCACCAACAGCATCTACATCATTAAACTGCTTACAATTATTACCAACATTTACTGGTGGTACAATCATCTTTGATCCTAGAGTTGATGTTGATCAATGGTATAAAAGAATTAAAGCTGCAAGACCTGATATAACAATTACTACTGGCCCTGTTTGGGAAAGATATGTTCAAGATTTATTAGAAGAAGAAAAAAGAACTGGTAAAATAGTAGACTTATCTTGGGTAGACTACTTTATCATGGGTGGTGCCGGAACAACACCAGCAATACTAAATAGATCAAACGAAATCATAAGAAGCCGTGGTGCTCAACATGATTTTCAAGTTGGTTATGGATTCTCTGAGGTATTTGGAGTTTTATCAGTAGTTAAATATAATGGAGACTATAAAGAATCAAATAACAAACGAGATGTAATAGGTGTAGGTATTCCACTTCCAGGTTACGTCGTAGGTATCTTCGATGAACAAGGAAACGAACTTCCATATGGAACAGGAAAACGTGGAGAATTATGGATTAAAGCTCCATCAAGCATGGAAGGTTACTTCGGAAAAGAAGATGTAACAAGAGCAACAATAATAAACGGCTGGATTCATAGTGGAGACTTATGTGAAATAGATAGTGACGGAAACATTTTCTTCTATGGTCGTTTAAAAAATCACATTTATATAAATGACAAAAAAGAATACTTATTTGATATTGCAAATAAGATAAGAGAACATTTTAAATTACATGATATTATCTTAGAAAGAAAGAAAATGACTGATGGATCATTATCATTAGTATTATACTTTGTTCAAGAAGAAGAACTTAAAAGAGAGTTTAAAGATATAACAACAGCAATAGATGAGTATGCTACAACATTAGGTATAAAAATAGATGGATACAAAGAATATGAAAAATCATTACCAATAGATCCAACTACATTAAAACCTAAAAACAAAGATACAGAAGGATTCAAAAAATTCAAATCCGGTAGATTATATGATGTATCTTATCAAGAAGAATCTCTAGATAAATACTCAAAAGTTGAATCTGAAATCTTAGTTAAGAGATTAGAAAACAATTAATTAAAAAAATGAAAATGATTTATTTTCATTTTTTTTATGTTATAATTAATAATAGGAAAATAAACAATAAGGGTTGGTGAGTATTATGTGGAATTTCTTATACCTATTTGTATGCCTAGCTATGTCTATTTTATTATTCTGCATTCTACATACTAAACCTAGAATTGATTCAGTAGAAAATAAACTTTTTAAAATTTCTATGTATGCCAATGTAATTAGTGTTTTATGTGAACTAATTCTTCAATATTTTGCACTTCATGTTGGTATAGATAATCTTTTTACAAAAATACTATCAAGACTATACTTAGTTTCGATAGCATTTTGGTTTGTAGTTTTTTCAGAATATATATTCTATATTTTTAAACCAGGTAAAGACGAAGAAAACTATGATGAGAAAATAGCATCTTTCCAAAAACGTTATAAAATATGTACTATTATTCACACAGCAATATTATTAGTGTTCTTTGTATTTGCCATGGTACTACCAATAAAATTTTACATAAATGGTAATGAAATGTATTCATATGGAAGAGCAGTAGAATTCTTAAGACTATTTTTAGGATCATTCATGTTCTCTTGGATTCTAATATCTATTAAAAACATTAAAAAAATCAAAAATGTTAAATACATTCCAATATTAATAATAGTACTATTGTTAGTACTAAATATGATATTACAAAAGATTAACCCATCTTTGCTTATTGTTTCATTTACCTTAACTTTCTTAAGTTACATTATGTATTTTACAATTGAAAACCCAGACGTTAAGATGATTGAACAACTAGAGATAGCAAAAGAACAAGCAGATAAAGCCAACCATGCTAAATCCGACTTCCTATCTAACATGTCTCACGAAATTAGAACACCACTTAATGCAATTGTTGGTTTTAGTGAAACCTTAAAAGATGAAGATATTCCAGATAGTGCCAGAGAAAATGTTGATGACATCATAATGGCATCTAATAACTTATTAGATATTGTTAATGGTATTCTAGATATTTCTAAGATAGAAGCTAATAAACTTGAAATCATTAATAAAGAATATGATATTAAATCTATTCTTGATGAATTAATAGCATTAACTAAAGCTCGTATCGGTGATAAAGGATTAGATTTTAGAGTAAATATCGATCCATCATTACCTAGAGTTTTATATGGTGACAATATTCGTTTAAAACAAGTTGTATTAAACATCTTAACTAATGCTGTTAAATATACTAAAGAAGGTTATGTAATATTTACTGTATCATCAGTAATCAAAGATAATGTTTGTCGTTTAATTTTCTCAGTAGAAGACTCTGGTATTGGTATTAAAGAAGAAAGTATACCAAAACTATTCTCTAAATTTGAACGACTAGATGTTGAAAAAGAAATAACTATTGAAGGAACCGGCTTAGGACTTGCAATCACTAAGAGATTAGTTGAATTAATGAATGGTACTATTGTTGTACAATCAGTTTATGGTAAAGGATCTAAATTTACTATATCTATAGATCAAAGAATCATTGCTGTTGAAGCACCAGTTATTCATGAAGCACCTGCAGCAGAAACTAAAATAGTAGATGCTAAGGGCGCTAAGATCTTAGTAGTTGATGATAATGATTTGAACTTAAAAGTTGCTACTGTTTTATTAAACAAATATCATTTTACTATTGATACAGCTACTAACGGAATAGAGTGTGTTAATAAAGTAAAAAGAGGTGGCGAATACGATATTATCTTCTTAGACGATATGATGCCTAAGATGAATGGTCGTGAAGCCTTAGCCAAATTAAAAGAAGATCCTAACTTCAATATTCCTGTTATAGCATTAACTGCTAATGCAATTACTGGAATGAGACAAGAATATTTAAATTGTGGTTTTAATGATTACTTATCTAAACCAATAGAAAAACAAGAATTAGAAAGAGTAATAAAAGAATATATTAGTAAAAAGAGAAGTTCTTATGCAAATACAGATCTATCAAAGAGTACTAATTCTATCTTAGAAAAACAATTTACTATTGATTTACCTGTTCTAGCTCAAAATACTAGTGAAATGCCTACAAATAGCGATAATTCTAATAAAAAGGTACTAGTTGTCGATGATAATGAAATGAACCTTAAAATCGCTGTAAGTAACCTTAAAAAGTATGGATTTACAATAGATAGCGTATCTAGTGGTAGTGATGCTATTGCTAAAGCGATTGAAAACCATTATGATTTAGTCTTCTTAGATGAAATGATGCCAGAATTAGATGGATGTAAGACATTAGAAAACCTAAGAGATATAGATGGCTTTGATGCACCAACTATTATGATGACAGCATCTCCAGAAGACGAAGTTAAAGATAAAATAGAAGAATATAAATTTAATGGTTACTTATCAAAACCATTTAAAAAAGAAGAACTAGACAAAGTAATAAACGATTTATTGAAATAATCTAAGGTTTATGATAAAACTAGAGTAGGGATGATAAAATGAAAGATATAAAATATTTAAGAGATAATGGCGTAGATGTTAATCAAAGTCTAGAATTACTAGGAGATTTAGATACTTACAATGAAATGATTAAAGATTTCAAAGCAAGTTTAAAAGAAAAAAAATCTCAACTAGAAAAATACTTTGAAGACAAAGATATGCCTAATTATGCTATTTATGTACACTCATTAAAAAGTGACTGCAAATACTTTGGTTTTCTAAACCTAGCTAACATAGCATATCAACATGAATTAAAGAGTAAAGATAACGATTACGAATATGTAAAAGAAAACTTTGAAACTTTAATGGAAGAAACTAGAAAAGTTCAAGGAATCGTTGATAACTACTTAGGTAATGCTGAAGAAACAGCAGATACTTATGGAAATGGTGAAGTATCACCTGCTAAAGAAGAACCAATTGAGGAATTAGGTCCTGAAAAACCAGAAGACATAATCTTAATTGCCGACGATTCGGAAGTAATCAGAATCTTCGTTAAAAAGATTTTTGATACTCAATATGAACTAGCTTTTGCAGCAGATGGTATTGAAGCTTTAACACTAATTCAAGCTCATGAAAAAGATGGACGTATTAAAGCTATATTACTAGACTTAAATATGCCTCGTAAAGATGGTTTTGCTGTACTAGATTACATGCAAGAACATAATCTATTAAATAGTATGCCAGTAACAATTATTAGTGGTGACTCATCAAGTGAAAACATTAATAAAGCATTTGGTTACAACATAGTAGATATGTTAACTAAACCATTTAATGAACAAAAAATTAAAGATGCTGTAGAAAAAACAATCAGTAAAGCAAGTTAACCAGATTTATCTGGTTTTCTTTTTTTCTAAAACATTATATAATACATAAGGCAAGGAGAATTGATATGTGGTTAATATGTGCTTTACTATCATTTGCTTTATGGGGAACGGCAGATTTATTCTATAAAATAGGTAATAAACAACAAGGAGAATATCATCATCTAAAAACAGGTATTTTTGTTGGTTTAGTAATGGGTATTCATGCCTTTATTTATTTAATAATAAATAGAGTAGATGTTAATATAATTGATGTTTTAAAATACCTACCGGTATCATTATGTTATATCTCAAGTATGGTAATAGGTTATAGGGGATTAAAATATCTAGAACTATCTATATCTAGCCCAGTTCAAAACACTAGTGGAGTCATAACAGCAATTCTCTTACTAATATTCTTTAAAGAAACACTAGCTATACCAGCTTATATAGCATTTATTCTAATCTTTATTGGCATTATAATTATTTCCATCTTAGAAGTACAAGAAAACAAACAAAAAAGAATAGAGTATAGAAAGAAAAACACTAAAGAAAAAGTAATTATTCTAACAATCTTATTTCCTTTAGCATATTGCGCATTAGATGGACTAGGAACTTTCCTAGATGCTATATATTTAGATAAACTAGAACTAATAAGTGAAGATGCAGCTTTAGTAGCATATGAACTAACATTTGCTTTCTATGCTCTAGTATCAATGATTTATTTAAAAACTAAAAAAGAATCAATTCATATAGCAAAAGAAAAGAGTAAAATCATTGCTGCTATCTTTGAAACAGCAGGTCAATTCTTTTACGTATTTGCTATGGGTGGCAATTCCATAATAGCTGCTCCAATAGTTGGATCATATTGTATCTTATCAATGATTTTATCTCGTATCTTCTTAAAAGAAAAACTAACCAAAAAAGAATACTTTGGTATATCTTTAGTTGTTATTGGTATCGTAATATTATCAATTTTAGACATATAAAAAAGACATTCGGCATTATGTCTTTTTTATATTGTATTGAATTTGGAATTAATATAACTTTGAATAAACTTATTTCTTATATTTAAATAAGAACAAGCAACTTCATATGTAGGAATATGTTTCTTTTTTAGTTTACTATTAATATTCTTTAAGCTATCAATCATATTCTTAAATGAATTCTCTCCAAGTAAATGATCAAAATCTTCATAAATATTATAATAACGACCATCTATCAAATTATTAATAAATAAATCTCTTATACTACTAAACTTAAATAATGGTCTAAATAGGTTAACAATGTTTTCATAGCCTTCAACAGAATATTTATCTAAGTCAAAATCTTTAAAATACCATAAAACATTATTAATTCTATTACATTCAATATTATATTCTCTTAAATTCATAACTATACTAATAGTATCTTCTATTAATAAGTTTTTAATAACATCACTAACTAATTTATCATCATCATCTATAATTGTATTATTCATACATAATAGATTAATAATTCCTCTAGTAATAAACTCTAAAGTATTAATATTTCCATCTTCTAGATTTCTAATATAAAATTGATAAACTATATTGCAGTTACTACCAAAACTTGATTGTACTAAATATTCATCTTCAGTATTGTAATTAAGTATATTTGTATAACTGACATTACTAATAACTCTAAATAAATCATCAATGTAGTCTTCTCCTAAGCTCATGCTTAAACCAGCAACAGATAGATAAAGATAATTCAAAAATGTTTGAGGGATATTATCATCTCTATATCTTTCATCAATTGCCTTAACAACATTGCTTAATATTAGGTTAATTGTTCTTTCTTCATCCATTAGAATCCCCCCTGATGGGTCGTATACTAGCACTTAAGTTATAAAAAAGCAAATTCATCTATAAAAGTGTCAAATAAAAATAGGTAAATTTTATAGAATGAGATAATTATGGTATAATTTTATTATTGAAAGAGGCATGTTTATGGAAAAAAAGAATAAGGGAAAATTTAAATATAATCTAATAAAAACAGGTGCAGTAATAGCCTTAACTGCTACTATTTTTACCAGTTTAACAGGTTGTGGTGTACGTTTAAAATCCGTAACACCATCTTATGATCAACAATCTTCATCTAATGCAATAGTAGAAACTTATACAGAAAATAGTCAAAGACCTACTGGTACAGTTGGTCAAAGTAATAATAGTTATTTCTATAACGAACATGCATCTTTAAACCAAACTATTTCGACGTCTGATTATTATTTCTATCCATCAAAAAATAACGATAACGCCGACCGCCGTTTAACTCAAAGTGAATATGTAAACATGATTATGAGTATTACTGGCGCTGATTATAATGAATTTGTATCATTAGTAGATAATACTGACGTAGTATATACATATGCTGACTATTACCAAGTAGATAGAGCTTTAGAAGAACAAGCACGTTATGCAGATGAACGTGCAGCTCAACCATCTCAATTTACAGATCCTATCTGTAATATTAGAGAAATTCCATCAGAAGCTTTAATCAAACAAGTAATCTTAAATAATAGTAGTGAATATCTTAAGAGTCATCCAGGTTTAACACCTATGGCTGAATCAGAAATAGATATTATAGTTGGTTTAATTCATCATATGGTTGAAATTAACTATGATAAGTTTAATGATACCGAATTAAGAAGAATATACAGTATTTTAAATGATATAAGTGTTGTAGGTATTGATAGTTATAATTTTGATATAAATGACTTAAGAAAACCATACAATGCTAGAGTATTAGAAAATGGTACAGTAATGATTGACTTAGAAACTCTAAATAAATACTTAACTGCACCTAATGCTAAAGAAAGAACATATGAGCATGAAATCTATCACTTATTCCAAAGAATGTGTCCAAATGCTCAAATAGATACATATTATCAAATAGGACCTTCTCAATATTTTGATGATTTACAAGTAAACTCATTACATTGGAACTGGTTATATGAAGCTTCAGCTGAAAAATTATCTATGGATCATTTTGAAGCGGCTAACCCATTAGTATATAAAAATATGATTGGTTATCTAAAAAGCTTAGACTTAATTACTTTAATAAGACCAGACTATGAGCAAACAGCAGTTGAAGATAGTACATTAATTGTAGATGAAGATTATATCTTCGAATTACTAGGTGCTAAAACTGATGAAGAAAAAAGAGAAGTAATAAACTTACTATATTCAATCGATTATTTACAAAATAATCGTGATGATTTTGAAGCAGTATATCAAGCAGATCATGGAGCTTCAACTAAAACCATTCCAGAGAATACTAGAATGGAAATTAAGCGCGATATGAAGAATAGTGTATGTTTATCACTAACTAAGATTTTCTATCGTAACCTAGCAGAACGAGTAAAGAATACAGAAGTATCAATTCAAGATATCTTCTATCTAATAAATGCATTTGAAGAAGATATCAGTTGGCATACATACTATGATGAAGAAAGTCAAAACTATGAATACTTCATGGGTGAATATGTTAGAATTCAAGATGGATTCTTCAAAATGCTAGCTGGTGGAAATCAAGATTTATATAACGATATAGTAGAATCATTTAACTCTTATTCAATGGCTATTCAAACAGACGAAGGTTTAAGAAGAAATTGTCAACTAGATTGGCTAACTGAAGGAGAGAAAAAGTTTATTTATGATCAAATGGTTTCATATAACATGAGTTATATGACAACAAATATCAGAAATACAAAATAAATTGTAAAATAGCAGTAAAAAAATTGTAAAAACTATACAAAATAGAGCTAATCTATAATATAATAAAATTGTCAGAGTAGAAAAGACACATGACAATTTTTATTTTGAAAGGAATAGGGAAGCTGATGTCAGGATTTGATGAAACGATAGACACAATCAAAAAAGAAGCCGATAAGGTAGATATTCCTACTGTTAATATTCGTATTAACAATACAGGTGCAGATGTACTTGCGAAAGACATCATGGAATATTCTCGATTAGCTAACAACTCACTTAGTTCAATCAGTTCGATAGTTGAGAATAGTGCAGAATTTTACGATTGTCCTGCTGGTGTTAAGTTTAGAAAAAAGTTTAAAAATCTTGCTGAAAATTTTCCTATTGTAATTCAAAATATGGAAAACTATGCTCTTAGTATCAAAAAAGCAGAACGTTTATATAACGAACATGCGGGCATCGTAGTATCAAGTTTAAATAAGAGTATAGCAAACTTAGAAGAAAAGTAGGAGGAAAGAAAAATGTCAAGTTTTTTAGGAATCGGAACAGGTGTTACAACTAGTTCAGAAGATTTCGTTGGTGTTAGTAATAGTGGAATTGATAAATTCCTAAGAGATACTGTTACACCAGCACTTAGTGCTACAGTTAGTGCTATTAAAAACCATGCTAAAGTTTTCAATACTTTAAATGATGGTTGGGAAGGTATAGCTAAAGAAAATTTCATGGCTAACTTCAGTAAAGGTGAGATGGAAGCTCAAAAAGTAATCGCTACATCTTATCAAACATTATTAAAAGAAATCGCTCAAATAGCAGACGGTATGATTCAACAAGATCAAAATATGGTAGAAAGACAAGGATAGGAGGAAACGAAGTATGAACGGAGCATCATCATTAAGTGAAGTTTCAAAAGCTGAATTATCAGCTAACACTACATTAAGTGCTAATGCTAATAGCGCTACTAGTACTTTAGGAAGTTCAGTAGAAGATATCGATAGCGTATTCAGAATGACTATTCAAAACTTCATGTCAACTGGATTAAACGGTAATGTCGGTTTAAATAAAGAAAGAATTAAAAATTTTAAAGATGCAATTGGTGAATATGTTACAGACGTAAACAATGCACTAGAAAAATTTAACGCTGCAGATGCTAATCAAGCATTCGGACCAGTTATTGGTGGAAAAGTTAAAGATTTCGTAGCATCTATTAAACAAGTTTGCCAAGCTATAGTTGGTAACTTAAATGCTTTCCAAGCAGACTTAGACGCTGTTAGAAAAGCATACGAAGCAAAAGAAACAAGCGCATCTGGCGCTGTTGCATCAACTGCTACATCTATTTCTGAACAAGCTTCAGGTTGGACTTATTCTGGCGGAAGCAACTAGTAGATGGCAACATCTTATGAATTAATACAAGAGCGTAGTAAATACTACGCTTTTATAGAACAACTAAATCAAGCAGCTGCGAAAGTTAAGGAAGCCCTTAACTACGTAACTGAATTAAAATCAAAAGTTGAAGAGTCTTACAAAGTAGATGAAGAGTCTGGCGATCGACGTGTTATACAGAAAGAAATAGACAACCTAAAGAATATGCTACATAACATTTCCGATATAATGGTACCTTCTTGTACGAATCGTGTTACTCAACTCAGTCGTAACATTCAAATAGCAGAAAACAACGAAAGAATTAAAGCAGAACAAGAAGCTGAAAAGAAACGTAGAGCATTAGAAAATGCAGTAAGGTAAGGTATTTATGGCAAAACAAGAATTAGATACTAAAAAAATTCGTGAAAAAAGCGATTTACTGTTAAAAGAAATAAGTAATTTCGAAAGCATTACTAATAAAATGTTTGATAGAATTACTAAGATGCCTACGGAAACTAAAGAATGGGAAGGCGTTGCAGCAACAAATTTTGCTGCCATCGCTAAAACTGAAAAAGAACAAGAATTCAATTTAATAATTTCTAGAATGAGACAATATGTCCAAGAACTATTACAAGCAGCTAGTGATTTCGAAGCAACAGAAAGGAACACAAGAGCAGATGACAAAAATATCACTGAACAGCGATAATTCCAGTAGTATTTATAATTTAGTGTCTAATGCTAAAACGAAGCTAAATGAGGCTATAAATAGTTGTAGAACAGCTGTTCAAGCCTGCCCACCTTCTTCTAGCTATGGAAAAACACTAAATGAATATGTTGTCCGCTTAGATAATTCCAAAAAGAATATTGGAAGAGTTGGCGGATGGTTCGATTTACTTAAATCTAGAAATGAAAAAACAAATGAAGATTCAGAAGCAAGACTCGATAAAATAGAAGATGTTACAATAAAAAGACATGACTTATATGTCAAATAAAAAGATCACAATTTGTGATCTTTTTTTATTATATTAATACTATCTGTGTGCCATTTCTTATATCAGTATCATAAACTAAACTATTAATATCATATAAAGCACCAGTCTGACAATTATACAAAGCAGCATGAGGGTTTTCTGGATAGTATTCACCATAATCGTTAATAGCTTTAATGATTAATTGAATAACGTTACCAATTCTTTTGGAAATAGGGATGAATACATCATAACTTATTTCAACATCAGGAATGATAACTTGAACTAATACTTTATTATCCATTATTACTCTCATCTCCTTCAGTATTATCTGATTCTTTAAATACAATATGTTTAACTAGCGTTCTCTTACCATTAGTAGCAACGAGTGAGTATTCAGGATTATTCATGTTACGATCTTCTTGAGTCAAATCATTAAATCTAATCAATGATTGAGAAGCAACGCCTTCACCAACCCAAATACCATAATCAGGTTTAACTACAGCTTGATACCAATCTTCTATCTTTAATAAATTTAATTCTTCATAAGTTTCAATAAATACAAAATGTAACTTCGTATTAGCTTCACAATTCTTGAAGAAGTCATTAACAAATGGCATATTCTTTTCATCAACATTTGCTTTTAATTTACCAATACCAGTAATCAAGTAAACTGTTTCTTTTTCTAACTTAGCAGCATTAGTAATTATTCGACCTAAAATATCATTGAAATTACTTTGATAACAATTTAATCCAACAGTTAAAATATCAAAATAACTACTAAAGTCGATTACTTGTACATCGAATCCATTATCAATTAACTGCCTAAACTCAAGAACTAAGGCATCTAGGAATGGCAGTGAATTATCAAATGAGTTAGCACTAATAATATTAATCTTATTCTTAGCAAAATTATAATAGAATGGAACCTTTTGTTCTGCATCATAACCTAATGGAATCTTATCTAATGTTTTAACTTGATCTAAGAAAGCATCAACATTAACAATCTTCGGAACAGAAGGTAAACCCTTTAATGCTTCATTAGCATATTTCTTTTCTAATGAATCAGCAGTATCCTTAATAATCTTATTAATTTCATTTCTAGTATAAATAGAAGCAGTTTGGAATTCCAATACTTCTTTATTCATTTCAATTAAACCTCTACCTTTAAATGCAGCAGGTTCTAAACCTCTCTTATATGTAGCAAAGATAGTAGAGTAGTCATCTTTATTTAAAGCCATTGAAATATGATTTTCAAAATAATCTCTTAAACGTGATCTTAAAGTAGGAACTGCAACAATAGTTAAGATAAATACAACACCATACTTAGGAGCATCACGATATAAAGGAGATAACAATTCCGAAATCTTACCATAGTTTTCAGTAAAGATATCATAGTTATTAATGATAACAACCATTAATGGTAGCTTGTTATCAGGATTCATTTCATTATAAGTCTTGAAATTACCACCAAACTCAACAGTTAACTCTTTACGTCTTGCTACTTCCTTTTCAGCCATTGCTAGTAAATCAATAATCTTTTGTCCATCATCTAATGTACAAATATCACCAATTTGAGGATATCTCATAAATGATCTTAAAGTACCAGCACCAGTATCAATTATATAGAAGTTAACTTCCTTAGGGCTATGATTTATACAAGTAGAATAAACAATGGTTTGTAATAAATCTTCTTTACCAGAACCATTCTTACCATAAATAAATGTACTACCTGCATTTAAATTAAGAGTAAGTAAATCTTGTTTTTGTCTCTTAGGATCATCATATTCACCAATAATAGGATTTATCTCATATGGCTTAGCCTCATATTTATATTTAGCTTTTAAATTACCTATATAAATATTTTCAGGTAAAGGATCAAGCCATAATCTCTTAGGAGTATAATTGTTCTTTTGTGACCATTCATTTAAGTATCTAACAATATTAGTTAATTGGTCACCTTGTTCTTTAGTAACTTCTTTCTTAACTAAATCATTAACATTCTTTGTAACATTACCAACATTATTGATAAATGCTAAAGAATCATCTTTCTTCTTAAACACTCTTTCAGTAGGAACATATTTAGCTCCAGACCATCCAGATTGACCAATATCGTAGTATTCATCATAACCAACTTGTAAGTAGAAACGTCCAGCTTCTTTTAATGAAGCTGCATCAGGTTTCTTTAACATTTCATTACTATCTGCAGCAGTTTGAACTTTCAAACAAATCTTAAACTTAGAGTTTGACCAGATTTGGTCATTAACAACACCACTAGGTTTTTGTGTAGCAAGAATTAAGTGAACACCAAGTGAACGTCCGATACGAGCAGTAGAGACTAATTCATTCATAAAATCAGGTTCTTGAGCTTTTAATTCGGCAAACTCATCGGAAATAATAAATAGGTGAGAGATAGGTTCTTTAACTAAACCTTCACGATAATACTTTTGATACTTATAAATATCTAATGTACTTTCACCGGTTTCATCACGAGCATCCATAAACTTTTGCTCACGTCTTTTTAATTCGGAATTAATAGATACTAAGCTTCGGTTCATTGAAGCAGTATCTAAGTTTGTTATAGTACCAGCTAGGTGAGGGATACATGTACCTTTTTCTCTATTTTCAAAGGCACCAGCTAAACCTCCACCTTTATAGTCGATAAGTACGAATTGTACTTCATCAGGACTATAGTTAACACACATAGATAGAATAAATGAAATAATAAACTCTGATTTACCTGAACCAGTAGAACCAGCTATTAAACCATGTGGTCCATGTGCTTTTTCATGTAAGTCTAGATTAAATAACTCACCACTAGTATGAACACCAATAGGTGTAGCTAAACTAATTGTAGGATCGTTAGTTTTCCATCTATTAGTAATATTTAATTGCTCTATCTTTGATACATTATACATTTCCAAGAAGGAAATAGATGAAGGTAATGAAGATTGAGCATCAGCAACCATTAAAGGAATATTTGCTAACTTATTAGTTAATGCTCTCATTTGTAAGTCTGGACTATACTCAGGAGCAAATACTGTTTGACTATTTAAATCCTTTTCAATAATACAACCACTATCACTAGTTAAAGAGATAAATGAATTACATCTCTTAGGAAGTTTATTTAGTGAAGCATCAATATATAAAACTGAGAAACCAACATTACTAGGCTCGTCAAATATCATATTAAAGATAGGTAAATTCTTAGAATTAAGCATATCATTAGTAATAATCATGTAATAAGAATCAAATCTCTTATACATGTTTACTTGTTG
Source organism: Bacilli bacterium (assembly GCA_017411235.1). Next base: position 16,929 of record JAFPMR010000117.1, read on the forward strand.
ATCACTTTCAGGATCCATATTAGAAGTGTTTTCTTCCTGTTTTCTAAATGTTTCAACTCTTTCTTTAAATATATCTTCTAACTCTTTAGAAATGATTTTCATATCATCGTAATTAGTAGCATAATATCTTCTTCTCTTATCATCGCTAAATATATGAGGGAAGTATTTAACATAATCTAAATCTAAGTCATTATTATTTTCATCTACAAAGAAAACAAACTTTAATTCTTGAGCACTATGTAATGCTGCTAACTGTAAGATTATTGAATTAGTAAAATATTCACCATAATGAGCATCATCAATAATAGCAGATACACGATTCTTTACAAAATCAAATGTAACAGGAACTTGTTCTAGAATACGACTTTGTTCAGTTAATTGATAAACTAAATCTAATAACTGATCATTATCTAAAGTAAACTTTTCTTCTGGAGCATCAATCTTAATCTTAGCTTCAACATTTCCCATACCACATCTTACTTGTAAGAAATCTTGATCCTTAATTTCACGACTCCAAACATCTCTAGTTTTATTCATTACATAACCGGCTATATCAACAACATTAGAATTAGAAACTCTTAATGCTTGAATTTGTTTAGCCATTATAGTTTTAATTTCTTCATCTTTTTTCTGAATATAATTAGTATATTTAATAATTCTTTTTTGCTCTTTCTTTTTATTATTATGTTTATTCCATGAAGCAACAATCTTTGGCATTAATAAACTACCGAGAATCATAGACACTAACATAATAGAAGAAGAAACAATAGTTAATGGATTAGCATTACTTTGAATATTATTAATTAAATTAATACAAGAAACAATAGCTGAACTAATCATTGAAAAAGAAGCACCAAAAGTAACTAAGAAACTTTGTTCTTCATTTTGAGTAGGAGAAGGAGGCGGGTCAATCTTAACGCTTTCTTCTTGAACAAACTCCTTTAAATCTGGAGTATGGAAGAAGTATTCTTCTTGCTTATACAATTGAATAGCAGCTTGTTCTTCTGTTACAGGTTTATAATCACCATTATTAATCTTATCTAGAGTAACTAGATTCATATATGCTTGATTAATCGTAACAGTTTTATTAGGATTATTAACTTTAACAAAAGTATCCATCCAAATAATCTTAACGCCATCAATGAAAATAACATCTCCAGCTTTAAGTCTTTCTTCTTTAGTAACTATTTTATCATTTAAGTAAACACCAAAATAAGAAGTGTAATTAGGTAAACATAAATACCATGTATTAGCTCGGTTAACAATACCACAATTGATATCTTGGAATGAACCTCCATTACATACAATGGCACATTGTTGGCCAGAACCAATATATATTTTATCTACTTGAACACCAGCTATAAGTGGGTTACGCGTAATTGATTCAAGACAATACATATTAAGAACAGTGTCAGTTTCAAATATACTTAATTGGTATTTCTTATTTTCTTCAAGAACAGTATATTCGCCAGTGGCATTTAACATATTGATACTATTATTATTAGTAAATACCCATTGACCGTCTTTAGCTTCAATACTTAATTCCTTAATCAAATTAGAACGAACAGGCCTATATCTTAAAACAAAAACACCTTCGACTTCTTCAGGTAGGTTAATCTTTGTTATTTTTTCTGCATCTTGAAGTAAAACTCTCATACCATCACACTACTCCTATTATATATTCTTACTTTATATATTATAGCATACATATTTAAAATTCAAAAGAAATATATCTAAAAACAAGAGGACATTAATTTTACGTTAAGAAATAGCAAAAATAATATACAATTCCCTAAATATAGTATAATTATGTTAGGTGAGAAAAATGAGAATTATCGTATCCGCTGGTGGAACTGGAGGACATATCTATCCAGCCCTAGCTATTATAAATAAATTTATGGAAAAAGAACCTGATACAGAAGTTCTATATATAGGAACCCATAATCGTATGGAAAAAGATATTGTTCCTAAAAGAGGTATTAAATACGAAGAACTAGAAATCTATGGTTTTTCCAAAACAAATATCAAATTAGATATTAAGAATGTTTTCTTAATTAAAAAAGCTTATAAAAAGTGCTTAAAAATAATGAAGGAATTCAAACCAGATGTTGTCTTAGGAATAGGCGGATATGTAACATATCCGGTTATTAAAGCAGCAAATAAACTGGGTATTAAAACATTTATTCATGAACAAAATTCCCATCCTGGTAAATCTAATATCATGTTACAAAGAAAAGCTGACTTAATCGGTGTATCTTTTAAAGAATCGGCTAGTATCTTTAAACATCCAAAAGGAAAAGTCTTCTATAGTGGTAATCCATGTGGAGAAAATGCCTTATCATTAGAGCCTATGGATAAGAAAACACTAGGATTAGATCCTAAAAAGAAACTAGTAGTAATCGTAGCTGGTTCCCTAGGATCATCAACAATGAATAAAAAAATGTTGGATTTCTTAGAATTAGCTAAAGATGAAGAATATGAAGTAGTATATATAACAGGTAAAAATCTTTATGATGATTTCATAAAAGATCAAAAATTTGGCAAGAATATTAAAGTATTACCATACTTAGATAACTTACCAGCATTACTTAAAAATACTGACTTAATAGTTACTAGAGCAGGTGCATCTACAATGAGTGAAATACTATCTTTAAATTTACCTGCCATCTTTATACCATCTCCATATGTAGCAAATAATCATCAATACTATAATGCTTTAGAAATTAAAAACAATGGCGGTGGCGATATCATTGAAGAAAAAGATTTGACTTCTACAACATTGGCAAGTAAAATTAACCTTGTGCTTGGTGATGAAAAACTATACAACAGTATGAAAGAGAACTTAGCCAAAATGAGCATGAATAACTCAAGCGATGTTATTTACAACGAAATAAAGGAATTGATCAAATGATAAATGAACTAAAAGAATTTGCTGAAGTAATTGAACATGCAAGTTTAAAGAAATACAACACATATCGTATAGATGGAAAAACTAAATACTTAATCTTTCCAAAATCTATTAACGATTTAATTAAAGTATTAGAAATATTAAAAGAAAACAATATTAAATATTACGTATTAGGTAATGGATCTAATGTCGTTATAAATGATAAAGAATATAATGGTGCAACTATTATATTATCTAAACTTAATGGCATCGAAATTCATCCAGAACTACAAATGGCTTATGCCGAAGCTGGAGCAATGCTTCCAGTAGTAGCTAAACAAAGTGTTGAAAAATCACTAACTGGACTTGAATTTGCTGCTGGAATACCTGGAACTATAGGTGGAGCAATCTATGGAAATGCTGGAGCATACAATTCTTGTATTCTAGATTACGTATCATCAGTAACAGTATTAGATGAAAACTTAAATGTTAAAGTATTAGAACATGAAGACATAACTTATGGCTATAGAACATCATTATTTAAAGAAGAAAAGAAATACATTATTTTAGGTGCTAAATTCTACCTAAAAGAAGGAGATAAAGAAAACTCTCTAGAAATGATAGAAACCAGACAAGAGAGAAGAAGAGAAACACAACCTCTTGAGTATCCTTCTGCAGGATCAGTATTCAGAAACCCTGAAGGAGACTTTGCTGGTCGATTAATCGAATCTTGCAATCTTAAAGGTCATAAGTTAGGTGGAGCAGAAGTGTCTGAAAAACATGCTAACTTTGTAATTAACAAAGACAATGCTACTGGTAAAGACATTCATGACTTAATTGAATATATTCATGATGAAGTATACAAGAAAACTAAAGTTGATTTACATATAGAACAAGAATTTATAGATTGGGAGTAAAAAAATGAAGAAAAAAGGGCAACAAAAAAAGAAAAAGTTAAAATTACAAGCAAAAATCTTCTTAAGATTACTATTGGTAATTTTAGTTTTCTGTGTTGTTCTTTTTTATTTATTAAATATTGATACTAAAAACATTGTAATTAAAGGTAACAATCAAGTAAAAGATGCTGAAATCATTAGAGTAGCTGGTCTTAAAGACTACCCTAAACTATATAAATTGAATAAAAACAAACTAAAAAAGAGTATAGAATCTATACCTTTAATAGATAGTGTCAAAATAAAAAGAAATATCTTTGGAAAAATTTCAATTGAAGTAGAAGAAACAAAGATATTACTATATTACAAATATGATAATAAATATATAACATTATCAGGTAACCATATCGATTCAAAAGAAAACTATTACGGTTATCCAACATTAATTAACTTTACTCCAGATACTATTTTAGAGAACCTAATAAAAGGTTTAAATAAAGTTGATTATGAAACAACCAAAATGATTAATGAAATAGAGTACAATCCTTATAAATCACAAGAAGGTACTACTATAGACAATAATCGTTTTATCCTAAAAATGAATGACGGAAATACTGTCTATATTGATATACCAAATATTAAAAATTTAAATAAATATACAACTATCATAGCTACTCCAGGTATGGAACAAACAAAAGGAGTTATCTATTTAGATACCATCAATGATCAAATAGTATTTAGAAGCTATGATGCTATTCAAAAAGAATCAGAAGATAAAGCAAAGAAATCTGAAACTACTGAAGAAACAGGTAATTAAATTGAAAGAAAACTACAACAACAAAATGCTAGAAATGATTAAAGAAATAAAAAGCTCTGGAAAAACTCCAAAGCTTCTTTTGCATTCTTGTTGTGCACCATGTTCATCACATGTAATTTCTACTTTAACACCTTATTTTGATATAACAATACTATATTACAATCCGAATATCGAACCAGAAGAAGAGTATCTAAAAAGAAAAAATGAAGAAATACGATTTATTAAAGAATATCCTAAAGAGAACAAATTAGATATCATCGATTGTGATTATGACAATAATCTCTTCCATGATATGTCTAAAGGATTAGAAATGGTTCCTGAAGGTGGAGAACGTTGTTTTAAGTGCTATGAACTTAGAATGCGTAAAACAGCTAATATGGCCAAAGAAAAAGGATATGATTACTTCGCAACAACTCTAACAGTAAGCCCATTAAAAAATAGTCAAAAACTAAATGAAATAGGTGCCAAGTTAGAAAACGAATTAAATATACCATATCTATATTCTGACTTTAAAAAAGAAAATGGCTACAAACATAGCATTGAACTAGCTAAAGAATATAACTTATATCGTCAAGATTACTGTGGTTGTATCTATTCTAAAAGAGATAGAGAAATCCAAAAGCAAAATAAAAGTACTGATTAATCAGTACTTTTTTCATTATTATAAAAATTATTTAAATACTCTTGATAAGCTCTATAACAAGTATCATTATAATCAGGATTCTTATATTTAATCTTATTAATCTTACAAATATTCTTAACTAAATAATCTGTAAAATATGGATTTCTAACTAATATAGGTCCGAATAGATAAGTACCATAGAAATTATTCTTATGAACTCCTTCATAAGCACTATTAGTACTAGAATAACCACATCCATTAATAACTTTAAATAAATTATCATGACATCCTTCAATAGAATGACTTCTATTTTGGAAACCAACAATCTTTTCTTTAATTAAATCAGTTTCAAAGTATTGTTCACCAACAATTCTTTCTTTTTCTAGTGGAGAATGATAATCAAATATACTTAATCCTTCATAAGGAATTAATGCTCCAGGATTATTATTATCTTCACCAAAAATGACCGTACCAAATAACTCAATAGAGTTACCAGTAGCTAAGAAGAACTTCTTATCATTAATACACTTTTTAATATCATCTTTATATTTTTTAATATCATCTAATACAATAAGTAAATTTTCATCACTACCACAACCAATGTAGTAAAAATCATATGAGTTAAAATCAATCTTGTCACCAATAGTTAACTTACTAACTTTAACATCAATATCTTGATCATTTAAGACTTTCTTTAAGAAACGAATATTACCATTTTCACCATATAGATTCATTAAATCATAATATAAATGAGCTATTTTAATTGTTTTCATTTTCGTCCTCCTTAATTAAAGCTTTGATATTAGCTGTCATATCGAAACATACCATTGTATAAATATCACCTTTGCTATCAGCTTTTACCATTTTAATTAATTTAGATAAATCATCAACTAAAACAATCTTGTCTTTACTAATATTAGCAAACTCTAATCTAGTAACAACATCATATCTAAATCTTCCAATACAATATATCTTATCAATCTTTTTATCGTTTAATAATTCAAATTCAACATCCCATAGCCAAGACAAATCATTGAATCTATATCTTCTAGAAACATTATCAAAACCAAGAATAATAGTTTTCTTACCCTCTTGATTCTTAATGAATCTAAGAGATTGATAATAACTTAAATTATTCTCATTTTTAGTTTCTAACATTGTAAGCTTACGACCATCAAGTTCAGAAACTTTACCACGTTTACTATCTAACTTATCACCATTAATAGCTTCACTTAATTGTTTATCAGATAGACCGATATCTTTACATAAAGCATAAGCGGCAGCTGTATAATAAACTGCATAAATAACATCTTTATTTAAATAAATATTCTTGTTGTTAATCTTAATATTGTGTTTTTGAAAATCAACTTCATTAACTTCAAAATCTACCTTGCCACGTTTAAAATCTTTATTAGGACAAGAATAATTTCCAATATGTCCATAATGATAATATTCATATTTTAACTTACTATGACAAATAGGGCAGTAAGCAAAATCAACACAGTCAATAACCGTTTTTTCATAACTATCATCCATCTTACTTACACCATAAGTAACTATCTCATTATCTTTAAATAAATATGAAAGTCTATTAACTAAAGGATCATCAGCATTAACAATTAATTTAGTATCTTTACCAATAGCTTTAATAATCTCATTAAATACTAAAAGAGTTTCACCATTACTAGCAGGTTGATCTCTAGTTACATTAGTAACAATTAAATGAGTCATTTTATTCTTACCAAAGATTAATTTTAAATGTCTTTCATCACATTCTAATAACAATACATCGTGTTGGAATTCACCTTTCCAATTGCAATTATTTAGAATTAATGTTGTAGCTGCAAGAACTCCGTTACTACCATTCTTGTTATAACATACATCATAACCTGCATCTGTAAGTATATGATTAATTAAATCAGTAGTAGATCCTTTACCAGATGAACCAGTAACAGCAATAACATACTTAGGATATTTAACTTTTTCTAAGATCTTCTTTTGATGTAGATAATCATAAACAATACATCCTGGTAAAACAGAACCATTCTTTCCAAACATCTTACATACTTTTGTTACTAATTTATTAATAAAAATCATTAGTCTTAACATAATACCACCTGCTACAATTATACCATTATTAGGCTATAATAACGAGAAAAACAATAATTCTTTGACATAAAACATGAGTATTGTATAATTTGAATGAGATGAAGTTTATGAAAACAAATATATATAATGATGAAAAAATAATAGAACATTTATATAATTATGGCTATTCTAGATTCCTAACAATTAAAGAATTGATTTCAGTAAAAGGAAAACTAAACAAAAATGAATATAATGTTTATTATCCATACCAAGATGCTTCTAAAGTAATTCTTTATAAAAAAGAAATACCAGAAATATCTTTACTTAAAATAGAAGGGTCAAATAACATTAGACATCAAGATATTATGGGAACAATCTTCAAAGAAGGATTAAAAGAAGATAGCTTTGGTGACATCGTTAAGTATAATAATGATTTCTATATCTTCGTTTTACCTCACTTAGTAGATGATATCAAATACCATATGCAAAAGATTAGAAACGAAAGAGTAAAGATATCTGAAGTAGATATAGATATCAAAGAAAACTTTAAGCAAGAATATATTACTAAAGAATACATAGTATCTTCCTTAAGAATAGATAACATAGTAAGTACTATAACTAATGAGAGTAGAAATAGTGTTTTGGATAAATTTAAAAACAATGAAATATATCTAAATTATGAAGATTCTGTTAAACCAACTAGAACACTACATGAAGGAGATATCTTTAGTATACGTAGATATGGAAAATATAAATTTAATAGTATCTTAAAAAATACTAAAAAAGGCGGTTATATAATAGAGGTTCTAATGTACAAATAGAACCTTTTTTTGATAGTAAAATTTGACTAAAAGAGGCATTCATAGTATTATAAGCATCGTCAAAAAACAAAGGGGGATTTTTATGTCAATATCAAGTGAAAAATTATATACTGAACCAGGTTCAGAAGAAGAACTTGAATTACAACAAGAACAAGAAAAAGTTCGTAGAAGAAGTAATAATACTGGAGCTAAAACTGGAAAAGGTAAAAAGATAGCTTTAACTATTCTAGTAATTGGTGGAATAGCTGCAGCTGCTATTTTTGGAACTAAAGCAGTACATACAGCTCAAGAATACCAAAGAGTAGATAGTTTATTATCAAGTTATCAAGTTGAAAACTATGTTGCTTTCCCAGGTCAAATGCTAACTGATAGAGCATATGATATTACAATAGCAGATGGTAAAAAAATTACAAATAGATTAGAAAGAAATGGAATCGAATACATTAATATCAATGGTCAATTCTATACACCAAATGGAATCGATATTAATCTATTAACATTTGAAGTAGTTTATACTGATCAAGTTGATGCTATGAAGATTACTAGCGATGGCCAAACAATGTATATGGCACCTGCCGGATACACTTTAAATGGAACAAAAGCTAAAAAAGATGAAGTTGAAATTAGAACTGTTGCATTACCAGCAAACCAAGATGTTTCAAATGTAAGTTTCCCTGGTGCAACAAGTTGGAATCTTGCTGATGAACCACAATTAATTCATACATTACCATATAGTGTTATCGAAAATGGTACACTAATTTGTGATGTACCAGATGGAGCAAGTTTAAACGAAAATAATCAATGCTATGGTTCATTAGACTTAGCACCAAAAAAACGTTAAAAAAATAATCAAAAAGTACTTGTTATAAGTGCTTTTTTTTGTTACAATAGTTGCGGTTTCCATATGGGAACCAAATAAGCACAAATATTGGTTATATTGCCTAGTGGCCATAGGTTGGTAATATATAGGTATTTGGAAGTATTAACGAAAAGGAGAGTGAAAAATATGGCAGTAGTTTCTTTAAGTTATTTATTAGAAGCTGGAGTTCATTTTGGTCATCAAACAAAAAGATGGAATCCAAAAATGAAAGAGTACATTTACACAACTAGAGACGACATTTATATTATCGACTTACAAAAA
>JAFPMR010000118.1 GCA_017411235.1 Bacilli bacterium
GGAACACCTTATTTTGATGAAACAGGTATTAATTATGAGGACGCTGCTAATGTAAATATTTGGTTTGGTGATGTTGAAAATTATGAGGATAAAGACTTTATTTGTGATAATAGAGGTTCATTCTTATATGGAAAATACAAAATCACCGAGTTACAGAGTAGTAAAAATGAAGGTATGGATATGCTCGGTAAAGAGTTTACTATTACCAAAGATAATGATACAGTAACTCCTGATGGTGTAATGGTTGACCTAGAAGTTGTATTTACATCAGAAGCTCTTGATGTTAGAACAGATTCAACTAATTTAACTATTGGAAGTAAAGTAACTATTGATGATACAGTAAATATTGAACACTTAAAATCTTATATTGAAACAGCAGATGGTGAGAAAGAATATCTTAAATATAAGATTGAAACAGAAATAGTAAATGTTAAGAAAGATGGAACAAAGGTATCATTAGGTACATTTGAACCAAAACATATTACTTATGACAATCACGGTAGAGTTGTTGAAAGTGAAGATAATACATTTATGCCAGAAGTGTATGATAATCCTGATAATGATTTAGACCCTACAAGAACTACATATGTTCACGATTTTGTACTCCGTTCAACAGGAATTGATACAAGTAATGTAGAACCTGGTAGTTATGTGGCTGTTATTGACCACGTATATCAGTGGGATAGTACAAATAAGGTTTGGACACATATAGTTACACACAATAAAGATTGTACTGAAGAAAGTCAGAAATTATATGCACCTGATATAAATACACTTGCAACAAATAATTCAACAAAAACTAGAGTTGCTTCATTAGACCCTAAGACTAAAGCTAGTGATATAATTAGTTATGAAGGTTTAGGTGAAGGAAATGATTATGTATTTACAATTAAATTAGTAGATGATGATAATAATATTATTAAGGATGTAAATGATAATGATTGTGTAATTACTACTACATTACATACACAAGCAAAGGATTCAAATGGAAACTTATTAGATTCAGTTTATTATGTTCCATCAGGTAATTATTTATTAGGACCTGGAACAGCATCATTTAAATTTGATGAAGTAGGTTTTGAACCATTTGAAATACCAAATGATGTAATTAATATGCATTTTGTAGTATCAGCAAGTAATTCAGTATTTGATTCAACAGTAGGAGATATTGTTAGTGATGCAATACTTTCACATAATGCTGATTTAACTGACGAACTTGAAGTAATTAGGAGACCTCAGTTTACTACATTAGCTTCATCAGTAGATGGTTATACAAATCAAATGCTCCCTTGTGATAAAGAAGTATCTATAAAAGATACATTATCTTATACTAATTTAGCAGAAACTATTGAAGTTAAAGTTGTATCTAAAGCAACAGTTGTAAAAATTAATGATGAAACAGTTGATAAATCTTTATTAAATAAAGTAGTATTAACATCTGAAAATTATGCAACATTAGAACAAGCTGTAGGTACAACAAAGTCTACAGAGGTAATACTTGATTCATTTGATACAACACCTTATGCTGGAACAACATTAAGTGTATCAAGTAAAATTTATATGGTAGTTGATGGACAAGATGTATTAATTGGAAACCATAATGAAGATAATACTGACGAGAGTGAGTGGGTAGCAATACCAAAAATCGGTACAACTGCTTACAATACTAGTGATGGTAGAAATTATAAGGTTATTTCAAGAGAATATGCTGATGTAACATTAACTGACTATGTAAACTTTACAACAATAGAAGGCAACAAAGCGTGGACATTTACAGCTACACTTATGGATAAAGTTACAGAAGAACCAGTAAAAGATGCAAATGGAAATATAGTAACTAAAGATGTTACATTTACTCCACTTACGGATGAAAATGTAATTATTTCAAAACGAGAAACTATTAATGGTGTAGAGATGGTATCTGGTACATATCCAGTACCTATTACATTTACACAAGTACTTAAATCTTATGATTGGGAAGAAGCTGAAGAACCTTGGGTAATATTTGAGGATATTAAGCCACATACACCTGGTCATACAGAAGTTAAGTATGCTGTTCACAATGATTTAGAAGATGATAAGCAGACAGTAACACATCCATTATTTAGAACAACAGTTGCTAATACAAAGACAGGATTAAAGAATGTTGCTGCTACAGATAATCAGAGTGTAACAGATACAGTTGAATTTAAATATTTCAAACAAGCAGTAAAAGAAGGAGATAAATTTACATTAGTAATTGAAGCTCATAATGCTGCTGATGGAAGTCCTATCTTAGATAAGGATGGAAAAGTTTATACAAATTCAAAAGTATTTACCTATAAAGGTCAGAAATCCGAAGATATTGAACTTACATTTGATGCAACAGGATTTGAAGGACAGACCATAGTATTCTATGAAACACTTTATTATGGAGAAAATAAGTTTGAAGATAAGTATAAGGTATTAGTAGAAGATGATAATACATTAGCAGAGCAATCTGTAACTATACCTGAAATACATACTACAGCAGTTGATGTTGTAAGTAATTCTCATACACTTACTTTCGATAAGAAGATTAAAGATGTTGTAGATATGAAGGGTATTGCTCCTAATACAGAGTATAAACTTATTACAAAGATTTTTGATAAAGACACAAATTCTATTGTTAAAGATAGTAATGGTAAAGATGTAATTTGGGAAAATAATTATACATCTGGTGATGCTAATACTGAAGGTACAATACATCACGAAGAAGTTAGTCACATTGAATACAAGACATCTGACGGAGAACAATTTGTAACTGAAAGAGAAGCTATTGCTCATATTGATGATGCTGGTTTAACTGATGATACAATTGAAGAAGTTAAGGTAGTTGATGTAGAGGAAGGTGACGAAACAGTTATTATTCCTGCTGTATCTGATACTGTAACAGTAAATATGGATTTATCAAAATTAGATGCAAACACATTTAAATCAATCGAAGGTCACGATATTGTTATTTATGAGTATTTATATATGGTAAAATATCCAGATACTCCTTATGCAGCACACACTGATAAGAACGATAAAGACCAGACAATTGAAATACCTGAAGTTCATACAGAATTATTAGATGGTGGAAATCTTACACACGAAGTAGCACTTGCTGGAGAAGAAATTACTCTTGTTGATACTGTATATTATTCAAATCTATTAGTTGGTGAGTCTTATGAAATTAAGGGTGTCCTTATGGATAAAGACAAGAAAGAGCCATTAAAAGATGCTAATGGTAAGATAGTAGAAGGTAAAGCTACATTAAAGGATATTAATAATCCAAATGGACAAGCAAAGATTACATTTACAGTCAATGCTGATGTGCTTACAAATCTAATGATTACTAAGGATGATAAGGGTAACTCAGTTTACACAGCTACACCAAAAGATATAGTAGCGTTTGAAACACTTACAACTTATGCTATCGAAGGTGAAACTACTAAGATATATACATATTCTAAAGAAGAAGATTTATCAGACAAAGACCAAACAGTAACAGTACCAAATCCTACAACACATACAACTATTAAGGATGCTGCTGATAATGATAATGTTATAGATGGTACAAAGAAAAATCAAACAATTATTGATACGGTTTATTATGATAATTTAATTGTCGGAAAAGAATATACTGTAACTGGTAAATTAGTAGTTAAATCAAGAAATGGTGAGTTAATTACGTATGAAACAGATGAAAAGGGTGAAATTATTAATCCAGAGTATGTAAAAGATGCTAATGGAAAGATAGTCACTGCTTCAACTACATTTAAGCCTACTAAATCAACTGGAACAGTAGATGTTGTATTTGAAAATATTGACACAACTTTATATGCTGGTACAAAGATTGTCGGATTTGAGTCCGTTAAGTATGGAGATATTGAAGTAATGTCACACAATGATATTAACGACGAATCACAGACTTTAACAATTTCATTACAGTTACACGCTCAAATAGCAAAGGCTGATAATGATAATGTTAAGTACTACTTAAAGGGTGCTGAAATCACAATTTGGAAGATGCAATATACAGATAAAGATGGTAACCCAGTACCTATTTCACAGGTTAATGAAGATAATAGTGGTAAATATGCTGTTACTCAAAAGGTCGCTACTGATATAAATGGTAACGAATGTAAGGGATTAACTGATGAAAATGGTATGGTAAACTATACTGTATTATTTGACGAAACAGCTAAATATTATGCACAAGAAACCAAAGCTCCTGATGGATATTTAATCAATAGCAATATGTTTGAGATTACACCAACTGGAGAAAAGGAATCTGATGGTGTTGATTTAATTAAAATTAGTGTGCTTGATAAGAGAATTACAAGACGACCAAAGACTGGTGATACTACACCTATTATGTTACTTATAGCATTTATTTGTATGGGTACTCTTGGTGGAATTGGATTACTTCTTACAGGTAAGAAAAAGAATGGAGCAAAGGTTACAAATGTGAATACAAATGTAACTAATGCAGATGACGCTGAAATTACTGAAAAACAAGATGAATAATCACATATAAGTAAGTAAAACTAGGCAATACTTATAGGGATATGTGCCTAAAAAACACATATCCCTATTTTTTTAATAAATAAATATGCACTATTTAATAATATAATAAAACTAAATATAGAATAGAAGGGAAGATTTATAATAATGAAAAAAGGAATTATAATTACAAGTATATTGATAGCAACATTATTATCTACTAATAATGTTAATGCAAAAGAAATAGATAGTTATTCTTTTAATGATGGAATAACATATTTAAATGATTATTTAGAAGAAAATAGTTTAACAAGTGGATATGAAACTATGGAAGATTTTATTGACTATGCAAATAACAATTATACAATTGTTGATGATATAAATGAAGCTGATATTTTAGTTAAAAACAATCAATTATATACATTATCTCATATAGATGATAATATATATGTAACGACTGTTGGAAAATATGGTATATATAAAGATAATATACTAAATAGTAAATTATTTAATGATGCTGATATGTATGTTTTACCACATAAACATTTACCATTAGATAGTATTAGTCATAATAGTAATTTTGGTTATAGAACTGACCCAATTACTGGAGAAACTAAATATCATAGTGGTATTGATTTAGCAGGAAATTTAGGACAAAATATATATGCTACTGAAGATGGAATTTGTAGTGTATCATATGATGAAGAAGGTTATGGAAATTATGTTACAATACAACATAATGATGTATATAGTACCTTATATGCTCATTGTAGTGAAATATTAGTATCAAATGGACAAGCAGTTAAAGCTGGTGATATAATTGCTAGAGTGGGAAGTACTGGTAGGTCAACTGGACCACATTTACATTTTGAATATAGACAATATGGTACACCAATTGACCCAGTAGCTTATATAAATCAAATATAAAAAGGAGGAAACTTAATGAAAATAAATTTAACAAAGACACCAGACCAAGTAATAAAAGAAGAAGCTGAAGCTAAAAAGCAACAAGAAGCAGAAATACAAGCATCTATGTTAGAAAGACAACATAAAATTCAAGCATTACATAGAGTACAAACAAGAAATAAATGGATAATTATTTTTATAACTGCAATTGTTATTATAGCTTTATTGGTGTTTGGTACATATAATACTTTTATTAAACAAGGATTAACACAACAAGATGTAGCAAATACAGTATATTCTATATATCAACAATATCCAAGTGAGGGTGTAGTAGGATATTTAAGAGATAATACTCAAACTTTATTTGATAAATATATGGGATTTGATAAAACTTTATATGAATCTGCAAAAGTAGATAAAAATTCTATTTATATAAATGATATATATAAAATAGATGATTTAACAGCTAAGATTGATTTTTCTGCTGATGTAGAAGTAAAAGCTGTTGATACACAAGTACAAGATGTGGAATTAATCGAAAAATTATTTAAAAATGGATTAGGTTATAAAGAAAAAGTAGATGTAGAAAAAACTGAAGATGATGGTACTACAGTAATGTCACAGACATTAAATACAGATGGTACTTCTGAATCATTTGCTACTAGTACGGATGCTTCTCCTACTGATGCAGAACCAGATATAGCAACTACTGATGATGCTATTGCTGTTGATGAACTGACTTCTACTGAAGGAAAAAAATATTATTTAAATGAAAAAGGTCAAATAATGGAAGTCGGTGATACTACTATTATGCGATATAATTTTACTATTATAGTTGAATATTATGCTAATAAAGATGATGCTGGTAATTATACAACTAGAGGTTATAAAGCAGTTAGTGAATTAGCTTTAGATGAATTAAATTATGATGCTAATATGACTAAATTTGATGAAATAACTCCATCAAAATATTTAACTTTTAATGAAGATAGTAAAGCTGATGAAACTACTACAAATAGTGCTTGGACAAAAGTAGATAAAACACTTCAAGATTTATATGGTGGTAGAGATACATCACAAGATTTTCAAAATTTATATTCATTTAATACTTATGGTGCTAGATATGTAAGTTTAGATGAATTTACATTATATACTGAATCAAATGGTTTAGGTTATAATGCAACAGCAACTTATACAATACAGACACAACAAGGATTTACTTATCAAATAAATACATATTTATATATGGAACAAAGTGGAGCCAGTTGGGTTATATATTCTATATTATAAAAGGAGAGTGATGTAAATGAATAAAGGTGTAATAAGAACTCGTAAAGATGGTGGATGTAGTGTATGTCGCTCATCCGAAGAAAATGTAGGTAAAAAAAGATGTTGTCATATTTTAGATGATGCTGAAATGAAAATAAGACACGAAAGAGGTATAAATTTTATTGATATTACTGATGAACAGAAACAAATAGTATCAATTAAAACAAATGAAAATAAAATTAAAAATTATATTGCTTCTTTATCAGAAGGATTATCAAAAGAAGATAAGGAGGACATATTAGCATTAATAAAGGAGTTATAAAATTATGAGTGATAAAATAAATGATAAAATTCCAAATAATTCTCCTGAATCTATGGAAAATCAAAATTATACTGATAAAGTTAATAATACTCCTGATTATCATAATAAAATTAGTACTGATAATGAACCTGTAGGATTAGAAGATAATTCTCTTGAAATAGATAAAGAAGGTAATCAACATACTGTTGAACAAACTACTACTACTGAAGATGGAATATCTAATAGAAATGTAATTAAAACAACTAAATTAGATAATGGTAAATTAAAAGTAGAAGAAGAAATATATTCTAATTCTGATACAACAGGTAAAATAGGTAAATCTTCTACATCTGTAAAAAAACAAGCAGATGGTACTACTAAAGTTGAATTAAAACATTTAGATGATAAAAATGCTAAAGATGATTTAGATAAAGATGACCTTACCGCTAATGAAATGAATAAAGAATTAGGTGGTAAACAAGCTAAATTAACTAATTCAAAACAACCAACTCCTGATGATGAACTTGATAATTTACCAGAAGAAAAAGATTATACACTACCTGAAGATAATAAAAATAATAAATTAAAAGATTATGGTGATAATAATTTAAAAGAATTAAATTTAAATCGACACGGTGGAATTAAACGTGGTGGTATCACTGGTGAGGGTGGTGTAATTGATAAGGTTAAAAATAGTAAACCTGTTACAACTGGTAAAAATATTGGTACTACAGGAAAAAATTTAGGTTCTAATATTAAAGATTTAGCTAATGCTAAAAAGGGTGAAAGATTAGCTAATTTAAAAAAATTAGGTTCGCAATTAGGTAAAGATACAAAAAATTGTTTTAAAGGAACTCGTATTGAACAAAAAGTTAAAATGCTTATTGAAAAAATACGAAAAATAGTACAATTTATTGTATCTAATGGTAAAGTAATTGCTATTATAAGTGCTATTGTAGGAATAATTTTACTTGTAGCACCTTTTGTTATTAGTATTGCTCAAACTATTGGAAAAACTCCACATTATTATTGTGAAGTTCCTGGTGATGATGGAGTTGATGAAGGTATAAAAAATAGTGCTTTATATCAACAATATTGTGCTACTGGTGGTTCTAGTCTTAATTTGGAAGATATGAATGGACATTATATTGTTCAAGACCAATCTGGACCTTGTACTGCTTGTTGTACAATGAATATGACTATGAGATATTTTGCTGCTAATGGAATTAATATTTATGATTATATGTGGGATGATTCTGGAGAATATGTAAATAAATTAGATGATGTAACTGTAAATCAACACGCATCATCTGCATATATTGCTGATGGTTGTACTGAATCAGATAATTGGTATAATATTATTTCCCAAGCTGATAATACATCACAACATAATGGAACAAATGAACCCTGGCCTACATTTGCAGCTAAACACGGTTATAAAAGAACATTACAAGCAAATTGGGGATATTATTATTCTGATGATATTTGGGATAATGGTACAGATTCGGGTACGGCAGCTAGAGAAACTGATAAATGGACTTGGGATTTATCATATGGTTCACCAGGACACTGGTATGCTGATATGGGTACATTAACAGGTACTTCAATAACAATAGATGGTGTTACTTGTACTTATACATTTGTTGGAGCAGCTATAACTAAAAATGAATTAATTACTTTATTAGAAAATCATCCATCAGGTGTATGTGTTTGTGGACACCGTTCAACAGGTGGTGGACACGGTATTCTTATTTCTAAATATGATGCAACTGAAGATAAATTTTATGTAATAGATTCAGGTAAATATTTAGGTGGTGGATTTGAGGGACCAGCAGATAGTGATTTATTCTGTTGTTATTCTGGAGAAAATCCAAATGGTAATATTATATTTAATAATAATCAATATTGGTATATAGAAGAAGATGAGAATACACCAACAAATTAAGGAGGAAATTTATGTCAATAAAAACAAAAATAATACTAATTTCAATAATATTAGTACTATTTATTATTACATTAAGTGTTATTATTTTTATAAAAACTAGACCAAAAGAATTAGAAGATAGTATAACAGAAAGTACGGAATATGCTATAAATCCAACATTTACTACTGAAGAAGCATCAGAAGAAGCTACAACGGAAGAAGAATATTCAAAATATGCAGATAATCCTGTATTTAAAGATATAAAATTATATTCTGATGAACAAAATGCTCAAAAAAATGATTTTATTAGTATGATTAAAACTTATGATAAACATAAAACAATAAATAAGGTTGAGTTAGATGATACTCAAAGTACTGATGAAATTATTTATGCAACACTTTATTATGATGATGATAGTGATGAAGCTGTTGTTATTGGATATGATAAATATACTGAACATAAGTTCTTATTTTGTGTAAGTAGTGAGGCTTGGGAAAAAACAAATCATATGGATGTAGATACACCTGAATAAATTATAGAAAGGAGAATTATATGAAAAAAATATTAAATCTAAAATATATTCCGATTGTTGTCTTAATATTTTTATTAATAAGTTCATTCTTTCTAATAGTAAATGCTTCACAAGGATTTTATACTGCTAATACTAACTGGAAAAATTTATATGAAAAAATGTCAGAAGATAAAACTGATACTTATCCATATAATAGTAGTACAGCTACTATTAATTCTGTTAGTTTAGATGTTTTATATGGTACTACTAGATGGAGTTTAGTTCAATATTATGGAGAAGTTCCTGATGAACAAACTCGTAAAACTAGTGGAGATGTATTAGATGAATTTAATGGTATATATGCCTATGATTTAACTACTACCTATGATTATTCGGCATCAAATAAGTCACCAAATAAAAATGATGCAGGTCAAGAATATAAAAATCCAAAATTTGGAGCAACTACAGAACCTACATCTAAAGATTTTTGGGGATTTACATTTGATGATACTAATGTATGTCCACCAGCTAAAGATAATGCTAATTATTCTTTAACTGATTTAGAGCAGGCTAATTCAACTGATAGAGAAGGTGTAAAATCTTTAAGATTATATGCTTTATCAAATGTTCACGCAGCATTTAACTGGTTATATATAGTTGGTGTAGCCTTTGGATATGTAGCTACTATATTTATAAAACTAATATTAATGGTTAAAAATATAAGTATGGACACAGTATTAAATTTATTAGGATTAAAGAAATTATCTGAAACTATTACATCTGCATTAGTATATGATAGTAAAACAGGTAAATGGTCTGTATTTTTAACTATTATGATTGTTTTATTTATAATTGCTTTAGTTGGTTATGCTATTAAATGGGTAAGAGGTAGTCAAAAAACACAAGGAATATGGAATATAATTATTTATTTTCTTGTAGGTTTATTAATTATTGGAATGGCAATAACTAATAGAACAGAAACTTTAGGACAAAGTTTTGCTAATATTACATCAAAATTATTATATGCTGTATCAGGAGAGTTAAGTGGTGCAGGAACAGTAGGAAATGTTTTTGTTACTGATATAACAGATAATGAAAATGAAAATGAAATAATCCAATTACAAGAAATGACCTTATTAAATAGGGCTTATATGAATATTCAAATTGGTATGCAATTTGATGTAACTGATATAAATACCTTAGATGTTACTACATTAGGAGATACTGATTATAGTTTAGCTGAAAAATATTTAGGACATTTAGATGGTAATAGTTTTAAAGATGATTTTGGTGGTAATTTAGGATATTATTTTTGGTTTGCTAATTCTAGTGCAAAAAATAAAACCAAATATAATGCAACATATCCAGAATTATCTACAGCAACTACAGAAGCTAAAACAAGTAGTATGATTACTTATTTACAAGTATTATATAATAAAGCTATTGATGATGGTGATAAAGATAGACAAGATGATATTAGGAAATTAATATTAGGATTTA
>JAFPMR010000119.1 GCA_017411235.1 Bacilli bacterium
AAGATATGGCAATTAAGAAATGACATTGAATCTTTATTACTTAGATTATCTTATAGAGATTATGTGTTAGAACATAGGATAGAAGCTAGAAGACCAGATGATAAAATAGATTATGCATCTTTATATACAAGATTTAAAAAGAATGAGAATTATGAAAATGATCCAGCTGAAAGAATTGCTAGAATAGATGCCTGGAGATATGTAGTAAATCTATTAAAGAACCAAAGAAGAACAAAAGATTTATTAGATGCTAGAACTAGTTTGTATTATGCATATGTACGCGGTTATGTAGATAATGGATGTTTTTTAAATCCACCTACATATGAATATCTACTCAATATGGGTATGTATCAAGATTATTATTTTTTAAAGAAGAGAGTAGAAAGAGAACAATATATTTTTGAAACAAGACTTAGATATGGTTTACCTTTACAAGATGGTAAAGAGTATGATGCTAAGATATTACAAAAGGTTAGATTACAAAAAAGCAAACGAAGTGTATAGTTTGCTTTTTTAAAGTTTTCTTTAAATGTTAAAAGTGATATGCTTATATTGAGAATAGGAGGCATATCTATGAAAAAAATAAGTTATTTATTATTTACAATATTACTTAGCATTTTATTAATTCCATGTGTAATGGCTAAGAATAATGTAAGTATTGAATCGATGAAGTTAGTTGATCATTCTCCTAATGCTAAAGAAAAAACAAAACCAACTTATGAAGGATTAGATATGGCGTTTGATCTTAGTTATACCTATGTTAATGATTTTGTTAAATATAAGGTAGTTTTAAAGAATGATTCAAATATGAATTATAAGATAAGTGACGAAACTAAATTTAGTGATAGTAATTATTTTAAATATACTTATGAAATAAATGAAAATACTTTAAAAGCTCATAGTTCATTGGAAATGTATGTAGTAGTTACTTATAATACCGAAGTTAGAATAGAAAATTATCCTGGAGGTATTTATAACGAAAGTAATAATGCTTCTATTGTCTTAATTGCAGATGGAGAAGAAACTACTTCTGTTGATGATACAGAAAAGCCTCCAGCAGGGAATCCAAATACAAAGACTAGTATTATGTTATTTATAATATTTGGTATTTCTTTAGTAGCACTTATTTCATTAATTATATTGTTTAAGCATAATGCTAAAGTGGGAAGTTTAATGTTTGTAATAGCTTTAATATCTGTACCTTTAATAGTTAAAGCTGTAGAAGAATTAAGAGTAAAAGTTAATGTTAAAGTTGAAGTAGTTAAAAGATTTAAAGTTATATATGAATATGATACTTTTGTATTCTTGACTCCTGAGGAATATGCTTCGAATCCATTAAATGCAGATAGATGTCATAGTAAACCATCTTATTTTATAAGTACTGGAGCTGATGGCGAGAAATTCTATGAATGCTATATTGAAGAAATATATGTTGATCCAGTTGAGTATGCCCCTGGAGAAGAAGTTGAAGCTAAAAAATTCAAATATGAAACATATGGATGTCCAAAAACATGGCTTAGTGTATCTGAAGGGGAATTATGTGAAGCTGAAAAGATACCAGATACTTGGGAAGTTAGTTACTGGGAATATAATATAATTGAGATAGAAAGACATGAATATACTTATTTTGATAATGATGGTACAGTAATGAACTTTAGAAATGAAGATATTTTTGATAAGTGGGAGCAAGAAGGTATAATTACTTTCCCTGTTCGTGCTGTGTTTACAATGCCTGCCCATGATGTCTTTATAACTGATGTGGCTGGTGGATAGAAAAATATAAAAGCAAACTAATTAGTTTGCTTTTTTTATGTTCACTTTAAATGTAAAAAATGTTATTATTATATTAAGATAGGAGTAGTATTATGAAGAAACTTTTATTCACAGTATTAATATGCTTATTATTTATACCTTTTGTATTTGCAGAAAATCTAGTAGAAATAGAATCTATAGAATTGATAGATTTTTCTGATACGGCAAAAGAGAAAACAGAACCAACTCATGAAGGATTAGAGATGAATTATGATGTCTCTTTCGGAGAAGTAGATGATTTTGTTAAATATAAAATTGTTGTAAAGAACAATTCTGATGTTGATTATAAGATTTCAGAAAAAGAATTATTTAATGAAAGTCATTATGTTAAATATACTTATGAAGTTGGTGAAT
This sequence comes from Bacilli bacterium, assembly GCA_017411235.1. Next base: position 2,167 of record JAFPMR010000119.1, read on the forward strand.
TATTAAAAGCTAAATCATCTGTAGAAGTATATTTAACTATTAGTTATAATAAAGAAATTGATGAGATCGATTTTACAAACGGTGTTTATGAAGAAACTAATAAAGCTATTGTAAAATTATTGGATGAGAATAATGAAGAAGTAAATCCTAATACTAAGTCTTCAGCTATTATGTTTATTATATTTGGTATAGCAATATTATTATTCTTGGCATCTGTATTTATGTTGTTAAATGAAAAACGTTCTAGATATGTTGGGTTTATGATGATATTTGGTATTATTGCTATTC
>JAFPMR010000120.1 GCA_017411235.1 Bacilli bacterium
ATAATATAGCATTCTTAGTACTAATATATGCGTCCTTGATATTAAATCTAGCTTTATTAATATCACTAGATAATTCAGGAGCAGTATGATAATTCAATCCACTAAGAACCAATGAATTGTAATCAAAGTTACTATTATTAGGAAGAATGTACTCACCACTTACAGATGTTTGATGTACAAAAGTTAAAGTATCAACACCATTAAGAGATAATTCTTTTTGGATTTCTTCTAAACAGCAACCATTAAAAGTATTTAATTCAGGTTGATAGTTATTAATTTCAAGTACACTTTCATCAAGTAAATATCTAGGAATAGGTATTCTCTTATCACCTGTTTCAGCAGAATCACTAGCATTACGTTTAATGAAATTATAGGTATCATTAACATTAAAGTTTGAAGCTCTAGTATTCAACCACTGACCTAATGCAGAAGCTCTTACTATCTCTTTAGGAGCAGTATAAGCACCTCTCTGTTCAGTTTGAACAGCATCAAATAAATCAGCTTTAGTAACAGATGAATCTACAGTTACTTGGAATACATAGTGTCTAGTAACACCTGTAGAATCTGTAGCTTTAATTACTCTTGGTTTAAGATAATCTTTCCATGTAATATCACCTCTAAGATATTTAGCATAATCAGCTCTCATAGAAGATTGAACCTGATGTAAAGAGTTCTTTAAATCATCTAAATCCAAGAGTTTAAGATTATTAGCCACAGGAGAACCATCAGCACATAAATTAATAACCAAAGCTCTATTATCATTAGAAGCATCACCCGTTCTATCATAAGTAAATATAGACTGTAAATCTCCATTCTTAACTGTATAGGTATTCATATTACCAAGATTCTTAGTGCTAAATCCTGTAGAAATCCTGCTATTTAAATCTTCTTCTGAAGCATTAATAACATTGGATAAATCAATATCCTGCAGACTTCTATTACGAATACCACTAAAGCTACGAGCTATTTCAGGTAATGAAGAATCATTTTGAGTAGATGTTTGTCTTAATTCACCTATTTCATCAGTAAAATTAATAGTATATTTATCAGATTTTAATTGTGCTCTTTCAATATATTGATCTGATTCAGTAGAGTCATCAACAACAAATGCCCCTGCTCTCCTATTATCTATTCCAGATACTATAGCATTTTCACTAATAGTTTTATCTGTAATAGCTTCAATTAAACGAACATTAGAATTAGATACTGTACCTTTGTTATAAATTACCTCCTGTAATTTATCTTTTAAAAGATTCTTTAACTGCCAATACATATTAACTTCTTTATCAACTTTAGGGGCTGTATCAGTTTTATCTGTAATAGCAGGAACTATAGCTATAGAAATACCTTTATAAGCATCATTAGTATCTTTAAGATACTGTAATGCTTTCATGCGTAATTCATCACCCTTAGAACGTAAAGTAAATACAATTTGAGCATTAGGATTAAGATTAATGAGAGAATCATATTTATCTCTAACTTTTTCTACTATATTAGTATTGAACCAATCTGCAGTAGCATACTTAATACTTTGATAATTTGCATTCTTATAGCCTTCTGCTTGAACATTATTCTTATTTACATTGGATTCAATATAAGACTCTATAGCTTCATAATCTAAGTCATCAGTATAATCAATAAATGTAGGTAAAGTTTTATCAAACTGACTTAAATTAATTGGGTGGTCTTGTAGTAATGTTAAATTAGAGGTAATTTCATCATAAGCTAATCTTTGTTCATAGCTTATCTTTCTACCCAGAGAGATGCCTACGGCATCTTGAGCTATAGTAAGAATATCTGCTGC
>JAFPMR010000121.1 GCA_017411235.1 Bacilli bacterium
AAGAGAATATTAAATTTGGTGATAATGGTAAAAAAGAAGTAAATGATAAACAAATATATGAAGCTTTAGATGTTGCTCAAGCTACAGAATTTGTTAATAAAATGGATAAAAAATTAGATAGTCATATTGCTAGAGGAGGTACTAATGTATCTGGAGGTCAAAAGCAAAGATTATCTATTGCTAGAGCAGTAGCTCGTAAGCCAGAAATATATATCTTTGATGATACTTTATCTGCATTAGATTATGCTACTGATGCTAAGTTAAGAAAAGATTTAAAGAAATATACTAAAGATGCTACATGTTTAATAGTTGCACAAAGAATAGGAACTATTATTAATGCTGATAAGATTATTGTTTTAGATAAAGGTGAATGTGTTGGAGTTGGAACACATAAAGAGCTTTTAAAATCTTGTAAGGTTTATAAAGAGATTGCCTTATCACAACTTAGTGAGGAGGAACTTAAAAATGCCTAGACCACAAAAGATAGAAAAGTCTAAAGACTTTAAAGGATCAGTTAAGAAACTGATAAAGAGTTTAAAAGGGTTCCATGTTGCTATTTTAGTGGGATTAGTACTTGCTATGGCTAGTTCAATTCTTTCTTTAGTAGCACCTAATAGATTAGCTGATATTACTGATTATATTACTGCTGGTTTAAAACCAAATGTTGATAAGTTACAAGTTGTTAACAAGGAAATATATGGTCAAGCTATTAGTACATTTACGGCTTTCTATTATGGAAGAGATAATTTAGGAGATGAACAAAAAGCATTATTAGATGCTATTGGTACTGAAGATCCTAATGATGATATTGTTGCTTTTATTAATCTTGATGAAGCTACATTAAATAGTATTGTTTATACAGTAATTATTGATGATGTTAAGATTACTAAAGAAGATCAATTTAAGTATTTTGAGATTATGAAATCTATGAATCAAGATATGGTAAATGAAGATCTATTAAAGAAATTTGATGAAATGCCTGAAAGTATATATAGTTTAGTAAAACCTAAAATGGATATGAAAGCTATTAAGAGTGTAAGTTTATTATTACTTATCTTATATGTTTTATCTGCTATATGTAATTATTCAGAACAAATTATTATGGCTTTAACTTCAAATAAATATGGATTTAAAGTTAGAAAGAGTATTAATGATAAGATTAATACATTACCTTTAAAATATTTTGATCAACATGAAACAGGTGATATTTTATCAAGAGTAACTAATGATGTTGATACTATGTCTATGAATTTAAGTATGAATTTATCTTCATTAATTGGTAATCTAACATTGTTCTTAGGCTCAGTTGTTATGATGTTTATTACAAGTCCAATAATGGCTGTAACTGGTATACTTGCTAGTTTTGTTGGATTTATATTTATGGGAGTAATCCTTAAGAAATCACAAAAGTACTTCGTATTAAGACAAGAACAATTAGGAGATTTAAATGGTTATATTGAAGAAATATATTCTGGTCATAATATTGTTGTTGCTTATAACGGAATTGAAGAAACTAATGCTGAATTTGATAAATTAAATGGTTTACTTGCTAAGAGTAGTAGGAAGAGTCAATTCTTAAGTGGTATTATGCGTCCTTTAATGGGATTTGTTGGTAATATTGCTTATGTTGCAATATGTGTTGTTGGTTCTGTTTTAGTTATGAAGGGTAAGTTAACATTTGGTGTTATAGTAGCATTCATGATTTATGTAAGAATGTTTACTAGACCTTTATCACAAATTGCTGAATCTATGACTTCACTACAAAGTACTACTGCTGCAGCCGAAAGAGTATTTGAATTCTTAGATGAAAAAGAAATGACTTTAGAAAATGATATTAGAAAACATCTAGATAAATCTAAAGTAAAAGGTGATATTGAATTCAAACACATTAAGTTTGGATATGATAATACGAGAACTATTATTAAAGACTTTAGTGCTAAAGTTAAAGCTGGAGAAAAAATTGCTTTAGTAGGACCTACTGGTGCTGGTAAAACAACAATGGTAAACCTATTAATGAAATTCTATGATATTAATGAAGGAGATATACTTATTGATGGTGTGTCTACTAAGGAATTATCTAGAGAAAATATTCATGATTTATTCTGTATGGTATTACAAGATACATGGTTATTTGATGGTACTGTTGGTGATAATATTAGATTTAATAAAGAGAATGTTACAGATGCAGAACTATGGGAAGTATGTCGTACTTTAGGATTAGATCACTTTATTAGAACTTTACCTAATGGTATGGATGCTACTGTAAGTGATAATGATGCTATAAGCCAAGGTCAAAAACAGTTAATAACTATTGCTAGAGGTATGATAGAAGATGCTCCTTTCTTAATCTTAGATGAAGCTACAAGTAATGTAGATACACGTACTGAAGAATTAGTACAAAAAGCTATGGATAAGTTAACAGAGGGAAGAACTTCATTTATTATTGCTCATAGATTATCAACTATTAAGAATGCTGATTTAATACTTGTTATGAATGAAGGTAATATAGTTGAACAAGGTACTCATGAGGAATTATTAAAGAAGAATGGCTTCTATGCTAATCTTTATAATAGTCAATTTGAAAAGACGATGTAATCGTCTTTTTTTATGTTATAATATAATAGGTGAATGATATGAAAACAGAAGAAATAGTAGAAGAAGTAGAAAAAAGTAAGGTTAGCTTTTTTAAAATATTTTTAGGCACATTATTCGTTATATTCACTTTAATAGCTGTTTTCTTTATGGCAACATATATTAGATGGAAAGCTGAAATTAATAATAAAACTGAAATAGTATATACCGGTCAAGAAGAGATTAAAATTGATAAATTAGTTGATTTTTATGGTATAGAATTAGATCCTGAATTAAAAGAAAATGAAGCTATTAGTGTGTACTGTACTAGTGAATTTGGTAAAGAATGTATTATGGCAGATTATAATAGTTTCTTGGAAAATAATTTTAGGAATCCATTCTTAGTAATTAGTATTGTTGTATTCATTGATTTAATTCTTATTTATGTATTAACTAAAAATTACTTAAATGGTAATAAGAGATCATATGTTTATGGTGGATTAATTATTCTTTGGGGATTAGTTAATATTTGTGTATCAGTTTATAAGATAGCTGATTATGTTAAATTAGAAAAAACTGGTGAACAAATTACTGGTAAACAAATTAATTATTTAAGATCAAATAATAAGAAGAGCTATGTACCTTATATTTCTTATAGTACAGAGAATCCTAATAATAGAAATGAAGTTATTGATGTTAAATATATTCCACTTAATTATTCTATAGATGGTTCTTTTGAAGAAAAAGAAATAACTCTATATCAAGATAAAAAGAACAAGTCTTTAGTTACACCAAAAAGAGATTTAAAAAGCTATATTGTACCTGTATCTACTGGCGTTTTAACAGTTATAATGGGATTTATATATTTAACTATTAATTCTCGTTTTAAAAAAAGAGAACAAAAGGAAAAAAATAAAGGACTTAACTAGTTCTTTTTTTTATGTTATACTTAAGTAGATTATAGGATAGTGGGTTGGCATATGAAAAGATTTAACTTGAAATTTATAATCCTATTAATGGTAATTTTTATATTGCCAATTTTTGTTATGGCTGAAGAAGCTACATCTGATATGTCTCCTAGTGGTGAGAACGTAGCAAACTTTGGGTTAGAAAAAGTTAGCATGAAAGATATTAGATTTACTAAGTATTCTAATTATTTATCTACTGGGAAAATTGCTATAACAGTTAATGGTGTTATTGATAATGGTTATGGTAGAGATATAGTTGCTGATGTAGAATTGTATTTCTATGATAAGAACGATGCTGTATTAGATGTAGTTAGATCTAGTATTAATATTCCCGCTAAAAGCAAAGATACTTGTCGTTTATTAGTATTTGAAAAAGAAGTAACTTATAATTTCTCAGATATTAAAACATATTCATTAAAGTTAATTGTTAATGATGACTTGGATGCTATTGCAGATAGTGAAAAAGATCAATATGTTTTCGAAAACTATAATATTAAAGTTAAGGTTAATAAGAATAATAAATATAATGTAGAAGAGTCTTTTGATTTAAGATTTAGAAAGACTGTAGATACTTTTGTATTTGGTATTCCTTATCGTATTAAATATACATTAGAAGATGGTTCTAAAATTAATAAAAGAGCTGTTATGTCTAATATTAAAGTTAATGATGATTTTTATTTAAAGACTGAAGATGGTAATAGAAATCTATATATAGGTTCTTTGGATAAAACAACTAATTTAAAATCTTATGTTATTAATTATGACTATAATGCTTTTGAAGATACAATTAAGAAACAAGATGAATTTGTTTTCTATGTTGTAAATAATAGAGAGAATAAAATAGATGGTTTATCTTTTGAAATAGAGTTCCCTGATGATATTTCAAAGAATGAAATTTATTTTATGGATCAACATGGTACTAAGTTAGAAAATGTTGATTATACTGTAGAAGAAAATAAGATTACTGGTAAGTTTGATCATATGATTAATTCTAATGTATCTTATGCTGTTAAAGTAGTATTAAAAGATAAGTATTTTGTTAATACAGATAAGAATGTAAGTAATGCTACTATTATGACTTTAATGGTATCTATTATTTCTATAGCAGTTACTATTGTTATCTGGGTTGCTCAAAAGAAGAGAGATAATAAAGCTACTTATAATAGTATTTATTTCAATGATAAGATTAATAGTTTAGAAATGGGCTATTTGTTTAATGGAGATGTAAAAGATAAAGATATTGCAACTTTACTTATATCTTTAGCTAATAAGGGATTTATTGAAATAGAAAAATCTAAGAAGAGTTATAAGATATTAAAAGTAAAAGACTATAATGAAGATGATAGAGTAGAACAAGTCTTCATGAGAGAATTATTTCAAAAAGATGATGTTGTTTCTAGAAAAGAACTAGTAAATAATGTTGATTATATGAAATATAATATTGAGTTCAAATTACAAAAACATAAAAAGAAAAATCGTTTGTTTATTAAACCAATATTCAATTATAAATTGATATTCTGGGCACTTATAGTTTTAATCTTTGCATTATGTAATATTAATATATTCTTGGAATATCATACTAGCGCAATACTTATTAATGTGATAGTTGGTATTATCGGTTATATGGTAATGTTATATGGAATCTTATATGAGAATACTAAGATAGAAAAAATAATATATACTTTTGTTGGTTTGATGTTTATCGTAGCGCCAATAGTATTAACTAAATATGTAGCATTTATTGAAGATGACTTAAAATTAATGACTTATATAATTGGTATTGTTTCTATGTTAGTTATCATTACTATTACACGAATGATGAATGATAGAAGTTTCTATGGTACTAGAATGTTAAATAAGATTAATGCCTATAAAGAATACTTAATTAATTTTGATGATGTAGATAAAGAACTTAAGAATAATAAGTATTGTTTCTATGAAGTATTACCATATACATTTGTATTAGGTGTATCTGATAAATGGTATCAAAAGTTTAAAGATTGTAAGATGGTTAAACCTAAATGGTACGATAGTGATGAATTTAATTTAGAAGAGTTCTATAAAGATATTAAAGATATATATGCTGATATATTTATATCTTTAAAAAATAGTGAGAAATAGGTGGTGAGTTTATGAATGCTAAGTTTAATGTTGGTGATGAAGTTGAAATAATTAGTAATGGTAGTACTGGTACTATCAAAGAAATAACTTCATATGTTAATAACGGTGACCTTGTCTACATGGTAGATGTTAAAGGTAAAGTAAAAGCTTATTTGGAATCTAATATAAGATTAGTAAGAAAAATAAATAATATTATGGACTTAGATTTAAACGAAATGTCTGTCTCTTTTCAAATAGAAGATAAGATTAATGAAATAATTATTAAATTAAATTTAAGACCACCTGAGAATGAAGAATCTAGCTTATTAAATGCTGCTAAGTTACAAAAATATTTAGCAACCAATTCTAATTATGATAATGAAACAAAGATTAATATTGGAACTAGTGTTACTAAGAATGAATTATTTCATGGTTTAGTAAATGGTAAATTAGATAGTATAGTTAATGCTTATATCTTTAGTGAAATATTGAATAAGGTTGGAAATAAAGTATTAAATGTTGCTCTTAAAGATGAGAATGGTGAATACTATATTGCTAATCTAGTATTAATAGGTGATGAATATTACTATTTTGATGTTACTTTAGAGCACTCTGTATTTATTGAAAATGGTGGAGAACTTAAGAACTTTGTCTTATGTTGTGGTGCTCTAGGTAGAGGAAGTTATGAACAATTCTTTAAACCAATGTGTTTAATAGATTTCCATGATAAATTAGCAGAGAATAAGCTACCGGATAATATAGCTAGATTAGATATAGATATTGATCTAGTTAATAAGATTATTAATATATGAAAAATAAGATAATAAATGATTTATTTGGTAAAGAATTAGTTCAAGCTATGAAAGAGATGCTTACTGATTTTAGAAAGTTAAAATTTGATGAGCACCAGATAGAAAAAGCTATGAAAGAGATAAATGAATCTGTAAGGGTTGGTTTATATTTAATGGCTTTAGAAAACAATTATGATGATTTAGCTTATAAAATAAATGTTGCTAATAAAAGACTTAATATTACTCGTAAAGAAAAGTTCTTAGAAGCTTATGAAAAAGGTGAAGCCTTAAAGTTCTTAAGTATTCTAGGAAAAGGAGATAAGATATCTCTTATGGGAGATTTAGGAGTAGACGTTGATGTTAGAGAAAGAGCTAAGTTGTCTAAAGTGGATAGAGATTACTATACTATTATTAGTAATTCAATAATGGAAGATCAAAAATATGATAATAGAGATGGTATTTCTAAATTTGTTAAATATAAAAAAGAAGATTAATTCTTCTTTTTTTTATGTTTTTTTGATATAGTATTACATACAACGGAAGTGGTTATAATGGAACAAAGAAGTTATAAAGGGAATGAAATAGAAGTACTATATAATACATATGGTAAATTTATTCATATAGTTAGAAAAGAAGAAAAGTTTGATGGAGATGTTAGCTTCTATGAATTTGATACAGGAGAGCAATTAGATTTAGAGAACTATGCCATTCATGGATATAAGATGATAAGAGATAAAGGTCATCTTATTAATCGCTTTAAAGAATATACAGTAAAAGAATTAAGTGAAATAGAAGAATCTTTTGATAAATTTAAACCAGAAAGAAAAGAAATACAAAGTGAATTCTTAATTGATCTAAACTGGTTAATGGATAAAATAGAACAAGGCAAGTACGATTATGATATGCCTTATCCCGTTGAAAGGATTGAAATAAGATATAGTGAATTATTACAAGATTATATATTCTTGTTTGTTGTGTTTGATCATGCAAAAGGTAGATTAGCTTATTTAGATTTGGGTACAGGATATCCTGTTGAAAAAGAAATATTAGATTTATATACTTTATATCCTAGAGATGAGATTTTAAAAAAACCTTCTTATACACCTAGAGAAATCATTGATTTACGAGTACAATTAAATAAGGGAGTTAGGTCATTAGGAAGAAGAGTGTAGAATGGCTAATAAGATATTAGTTGTTGGTTGTGTAGGATGCGGTAAAAGTACTTATGCTAAGAAATTAGGTAAAAAACTTAATATACCTGTTTATGGAATAGATGAGATTGTTCATGATGATGTTAATGGTGTAAGAAGAAGTCTTGATGAGCAAAAAAGATTGATTAGTGAAGTAGATAAAAATGATCAGTGGATTATTGAGGGAGCTTTAAGAGAAGAGTTATATTTTCTTTTAGATATGGCTGATCAAATAATTATGATTGATTTAGATAGAGATGTAGTTGAACATCGAGTTATCACTAGATATATTAAACAACAAAGAGGTATAGAAAAAATCAACTATAAAGTTGATTTGAATTTTTTAAATATGATGCTTGGTTATGTAGATAAGTATTACAATACTAGAGAAGATATTCTAAAAATGTTATCTAAGTATAATGATAAATTAATAATAAAAAGGACTATTTAAATAGTCCTTTTAATGTGTTACCAACATCTTTTACGGCGTCAGTTATT
>JAFPMR010000122.1 GCA_017411235.1 Bacilli bacterium
ACCTATTAATACTTTAAATCCAATTATTTTTAATACTAGTAAGATATTTACTTTTTCACTTATCATTACTGGTAACATTTCATCACTAGTAGATAAGAATACTGCTATTAAGGTACCCATTGTTATTACTCTACTAGAGAATAAACTAGCGGCCATGGAACTGAAACCACATTGTGGTAAAGCACCTAATAGACCCCCTAATATAGGTCCTCCCTTTTTAGTTTTTGTTAATACCTTTTCATTCTTTTTAGTTAATTTATGTTCTAGAAATTCAAGAAGTATAAATGTAACTAATAAATAAGGTAGTATTTTTATGGTATCTAATAAACCATCTAATAAGCAATCTAACATGATTTCACCTACTTACTTAAACATTTTTTACATAATCCATTTATGATTATTTTTTCTCTATCTGGAATGAATTGATGTTCTTTAGAAATATGTTCCATTATTTCACTTATACAATCACAATCTACATGAATTAAAGAACCACAATTATTGCATTTTAAATAGAAGTGGTTGTCACAATCACAATGACCCAAGTATTGGTAATTGTTTTCGTTTTTATTTATTGTTCCTTCTTCAACTAATTTGTCTACTAAACGATAAATAGTTGTTAAACCTATTTCTTTATTTAGTTCATTATAAAGATCTTTAACAGTAAATTCCTTGGTTTTAGTTTTTATTAAATCTAAAACCATTTCTTTTTGTTTTGTATTATAATTTAACATATTAATCGCTCCAATTTGAAAATGATTTTCATATTCAATTATAATTATTTTTTTTAAAAAAGCAATAAAAAAGAGGAATTACTCCTCTTTTACCATTCTTCTTGATTTTCTTCTTCTAATTCTTTTTCTTTGAATACTTTATCCATTTTTTCTTCTATTTGTGCTTTTGAGAATGGTTTTGCTATGTAGTCAGCAAATCCTTCATTTATGTATTTTTCTTGAGAACCAGATTCTGCTTCAGCAGTTAATGCTATTACTGGAGTATCAAATCCGTCTAGTTCTTTTAGTTTTCTAAATGTTTCTTCACCATTCATTCCTGGCATCATAATATCCATTAAGATTAAATCATAATCATTATTTTCTGATACCATGTCTATACATTCAGCACCGTTATAACATTCGTCTAATACTAAATCAAATTGTTCTAGGATTCTACGAACTACTTTAATATTTAATATGTTGTCATCAACTACTAGAACTTTCTTATAACCATATCCTTCTTCTTCGTAGTTTATTTGTTGAAGTCTTAATCTTTGTGTTCTTGATAATTCAGATTCTTCTATTTGACTAATTTTTTGTGGAATAGTTACTTCAACTTTAGTTCCTTCACCAAATTTACTTTCAGCTTTAATGGTACCTCCCATCATATCTACTAGGCTTTTTGTAACTGTAAGACCCACTTCTGTACCATTAGATCTTGAATCTGCTCTAGTATCAAATTTAACTATCTTTTTAAACAGTCTAGACATTTCTTCTTCTGTCATACCACGACCAGTATCTTTAATGTTGATAATTAAAGTACAATTATCATCGTTATTAATACTTGATACATTGAACCAGATATCTCCGCCTTCTGTGTATTTAATAGAATTTAGAAGTAAATTATTAACAATCTTTTCGATATGTTTTTTGTCACCAATTAATTCAAATGGTATATGTTCATCTATATCAGTGTGTAAGTAAACAGGATTATCACCAATGAATTCTTCGTCTGTCTTTGCTAGTTTTTCAAATAAATCTCTTGGATTATATTGATTATTTACTATTTTAACTTCATTTTTTTCTAGTGTTACATAATCTAGGATGTTTTCAACAAACTCTAATAGTGTTTTTGAAGATGTTACTAAGTCTTCTGCATCTTCTCTTATTTCTTCTGGGATATCTTCATAGCCGCCAATGTCTTCTGATAAGCCAACTATGGTATTTAAGTGTGTTCTAATTTCATGAGATACACTTGATAAGAATTCACTCTTTTCTATTTCACTCATTTCATTCACCTCATTTATCTTAATTTAATTATATAGAAATTTTGATTATGAAGTCAATGTACAATTGTTAGATGTTTTGTTGCATAAAAAAACTCAGTAAGTACTGAGGAATTCTTATTTGGAGCATGTAAGCTTATAGCTTACGATAAGTTCTTTTTTCAATTTTATTTTAAAACATTCAATAATATATTAACAATAATCTTCTTTTAATCAAGCATTTTCATATAATTATCTTCATAAAGTTCTAAGCTCTTTTATATATTATTTTTGTAAATTATAAATTTAAAAAAGGCCTTTATAGGGGGCTTCTTCATAATTATATCATTTTTTTTGGTTCAATTTAAGAATTATATTGATGAACATATGGTTTTATAATTGAAATATGTTTTTTGGAGGTAGAGTTATGGCGAAGTATGTGTTTGTCACAGGGGGCGTTGTTTCAGGGTTAGGTAAAGGTATAACAGCATCATCTATTGCATTGTTATTGAAAGCTAGAGGTTACAAAGTATTTATGCAAAAATTTGATCCTTATATTAATGTAGATCCAGGTACAATGAATCCTATTCAGCATGGTGAAGTCTTTGTAACGTATGATGGATGTGAAACAGATCTTGATTTAGGTCACTATGAAAGATTTATTGATGAAGAACTCAATTATACATCCAATATTACAAGTGGGAAGATTTATAAGTCTGTAATTGATAAAGAAAGGCATGGAGATTATTTAGGAGCAACTGTTCAAGTAGTACCGCATATTACTAATGAAATAAAAAATAAAGTTTACGAAGCTAGTAATACTAGTGGTGCAGATATTATTATTACAGAGATTGGTGGAACGGTTGGAGATATTGAATCACAATGTTTTTTAGAAGCTATTAGACAGATTCAATATGAAAAAGGACAAAGTGATACTTTCTTTGTACATTGTACTTTAATACCGTATATATATGGTTCTAATGAATTAAAAACTAAACCAACACAAAATAGCGTTAGAGATTTAAGAAATTTAGGTATAAGACCTGATGCTTTAGTATGTAGAGCTCCTTTCAATACAACACAAGCTATGAAAGAAAAGTTATCTATGTTTTGTAATGTGCCAGTAGAAAATATTATTGATTCTATTGATGTTAAGAATATTTATGATATTCCTATTAATTATTATGAACAAAAGATAGACGAAATAATTTTAAAACAATTTGGTTTAGATGTTAGAGAAGCTAATATAGATTATTGGAAGAAGTTAATTAAAACAGTTGATAATTTAAAGAATGAAATTGAGATTAGTTTAGTTGGTAAATATACAGAATTACATGATGCTTATATATCAGTTGTAGAATCACTACATCATGCAGGTTATACACATAATGTTAAAGTAAATATTAACTGGGTTGATTCTGAAAAATTAGAAAAAGATGTTGATTTAAAAGAAGTATTTAAAAATTCTAAAGGTATTATTGTTCCTGGAGGATTTGGAAGTCGTGGAATTGAAGGAATGATAAAGGCTATTACATATGCTAGAGAGAATAATATTCCTTATTTAGGTCTATGTTTAGGTATGCAGCTATCAGTAATAGAATTTGCTAGAAATGTATGTGGTATTAAAGATGCTAATTCAACTGAATTTAATCCAGTATGTGAAAATCCTATTATTGATTTAATGAGCGATCAAAAGAGTGTTGTAAATATGGGTGGTACTTTAAGATTAGGAAATTATGAATGTACATTAGTTAAAGATTCATTAGCATATGCTGATTATAAGAAAGATAAAATTCTAGAAAGACATAGACATCGTTATGAATTTAATAATAAATATAAAGATATTTTGGAAAAACATGGTATGGTCTTCTCTGGTAAGAATGACCAAGCTGATTTAGTGGAAATAATTGAATTACCAAAGCACAAACATTTTATAGCTTGTCAATTTCATCCTGAGTTTAAATCTAGACCTACTAAACCACACCCATTATTTGATTCATTTATTAAAGCAAGTAAAAACTAACTCTATGAGTTAGTTTTTTGCAACAAAAAAACGTCGATATTTCGACGATTTTAACTTTTGGAGCAGGTGATGGGAATCGAACCCACGTTATCAGCTTGGAAGGCTGAAGCTCTACCATTAAACTACACCTGCATCAGTAGGCATTTTTAATTATATCAGTTTTTTGATAAATTGCAAGTAAAAATGCCTATTTTGTTATTATTTATGTGAATCTATGTACTTTTTAACTTCTTCTGAATCATCTAAATGATGTTTTTCATGACCAATAATTTGATAATCTTCATGACCTTTTCCTAATATAAGTACTACATCGTCTTTTTCTAACATATCTAGAGCTTTTACAATAGCAGTAGGTCTATCTAGTTCTACTTCATAGTTATCAGTTGTAACGCCTGCTAAAATGTCTTCCATGATCTTTTTAGGATCTTCTGTACGAGGATTATCTGAAGTAAATACTACATAGTCAGATTTAGTAGCTGCTATATTACCCATGATAGGACGTTTTTTAGGATCTCTATCTCCTCCACATCCTACAATAGTGATTACTCTACCTTTTTTATGTTCTGTAAAGGCATCTATAATCTTTTCTACTGCATCTGGTGTATGAGCATAGTCAATTACAGCTTCTCCATCTTTTACTTTGATAATTTCACATCTTCCTTTTGGAGGATAGATATCTGGAGTTACTTTTATAATATCTTCAATAGAATAACCTAATTGGTTTATTAGAGATAATGTAGTCATGTAGTTATATACATTAAATCTTGATCTTAGATTAGTTTCTACTTCGTATTCTTTATTGTTATAAGTGAATTCTATCTTTGTTCCTTTATCTGTATCTTCATATTTACCTATTTTATAATCTTTACCATTAAAACCATAAGTTAGTGTATTTGGATATGCATCTAACCATTTTGCTGCTGAATCATCATCAGCATTAACTATCATAGGTCCATCTAGTTGTTTTAAGATTAACATTTTAGCAGCTAGATAATTCTCCATTGTTTTATGATAATCTAAGTGATCTTGTGTTAGATTAGTAAATGCTGCTACTTTAAATGTTATACCTTGTACTCTCTTTTGATCTAGTGAATGTGATGATACTTCCATCATTACATTTTTACAGTTATGTTCTTTAGCTGTTAAGAATAGTTCATATAAATCTAAGATATTAGGAGTTGTATTAGGTAGTTCTATAAAGTCTTCATCTGGTAGATAGAAACCTATAGTACCTATATATGCTGTTTTAGAACCTAGTTCATTTAAGATTTGATATGTTAAATATGCTGTTGTTGTTTTACCATTAGTACCTGTTACACCAATGATATTCATACTAGCTATTTCTTTTTCATAATGTTCTGATATATAATCAGTTAACCATTTATTTGTATCTTCAACTACTTCTTGTTCTATAGGACAATCAACTTTATGTTCTACGATAGCTTTTATAGCTCCTTGTTCATATGCTTTTGCTACATAATCATGTCCATCTACGGTAGAACCAGGTAGTGCTACGAATATGTCGCCTTTTTCTACTTTACGAGAATCTATTTTAATTTTAATCATTCTTTTTCACCTCATAAATTCATTTTACTCTATTTTTTTGTTAGCAACAATTCCTTATTTTCCACATCAATTAAAAAATAGTATATTTAAGTCCACAAAAAAAAGAATTAATGATAATTCTTTTTTTATTTACAAACAGCTTTGTTATATTTACTTGATCCAAAGTATTCTTGTAATATTTCCGTGTATGGTTTATCAGCATCTTCATCACTAAAAACTACTGAGTTATTAGATATTGGAATTACATTTCCATGTTCATCTAATAATACTAAACCTTTTACGGTATTTGCTATAGATTCTATTCTTTCTTTCTTAGTTTCATCTAAAGCTTTTTTCCATATTGTACCTGATGTTATTTCAGGAGAATATAGATTTATTTCATCATTGTATTCTACGTATGTATCTTTTTCATAATCCCAATATACTTTATCTAATTCACATGCTCTTAATCTTATACGACCAGATGTTTTATTATAACCAAAGAAGCAATTATCTTGGTTATTTGGACATATTTCTTTATTTCTTGTTAGAGCCATATTTCTAGCTATTATTATTTGTGCTTTTAGTTCTTCGTCTGATGCATCTTCTCCTACTTCAGCTAGTGCAACACCTAAGACATATTTTTCAAAATCAACTGTTTCTAATACTGTATAGTTAGTTGAAGTACCACTACAATTAATTAGTTCTACTTTCATATCTTTTACTTTTATTTTATCAATTGATGTTACTCCATTTAATTCATAAGTACATGTTTTGTTTTCTTTTCCGTCACCCTTGAATAGAATAAATAACAAGGTCGTTAAAAATATAATAATTGTAATTATTATGTAAGGATGGTCTATTAGATATTGCAAGAAATCACCTTGGTCATTATCTAATAATCCTTTATTAATTCTTGGTCGGTCAGATTTTGAAGATCCAGAATCTTTATTAGACTTTTTAGAAGACTGTTCTTTTTGCTTTTCTGTTTTTTTCTCTTCTGGTTGTTCTTTTTTTACTTCTGGCTTTTTATCTGTTTGAGGCCCTTTTGGAGGTGTATTTCCACCTGGTGTATTTCCACCTGTCTCACCATTACCAGCATTCATTAGAGCTGCTGCTTGACCTAGTTTGTCTCCCATGCCTGATTCATTAATATAGTTTAATGATTGTTGGATTTGTTTTCCTCCAGGAGTATATTTAAAATTATTAGTTAATGCTTTACCTAAAAGTTCTGTACTCTTACCATCAGTTAATTCATCGGCTTTTTTTACAGTTGTACCAATAGCTGTTGCTGTTGGATCTTTGGTTGCAATTGCAACATCAGCTGCATTTCTAAGGTTGTCAGCATTGTTAGCGTCATTTCTTTTCTTTCTATCTTTTTTTCTTTCTGAAAGAGATTTCTCTTCTTCTGGTTTTTCTTCAAATGGTGGTTCTTCTTCTGGTGGTTGTTGATTATTATTATCTTTATCAGAAAGAAATTGATCTAGAGGATTATTTTGATTGCCAGTATTAGGAATATTTGGCATATCTCCATTAGGTATTTTATCTTTAGCATCTTTTGCTTTATCGAGTTTATCGTCTAATGGAGGATTTGTTTGGTTTGCTAAACCTGGTTTATCTAATGTTTCTGGCTTATTATCTGTAAATTTATTATTGTTTAAATCGTTTGGTAGTTCTTTTGGTTGTTCCTCTTTTATAGTTCCCATATTATTATCTTTTTCTATAGGAGCAGGACCGAAATTATTATTATCTTGATTTATTGGCATAGACTCAAAATTTCTAGAATGTTCTTCTTCGAAATTAGAACTTTCTTCATAATTTGAATAGTTAATGTCTTCTTCTGAGTATTCTTTTCTAGAAGATGATTTTTTCTCACTGAATGATGGAGATAGATCACTATCATCTATAAGAGTCTTAGATTTTCTACTTGGTTCTTCTGGGAAATCAAATACTGTTTCACTATAAAAATCGGCCTTTTGATTATTTAAATCAGCAGCAAGTCCGTCTAAATCTACACCTACATCATTAACTCTAAATTTTTCGTCAGCCATATTATTTCACCATTCTATAAGAATTATAACATATATGATATAGACAAAAAAGGTACTCTTTCTTTTATAAAAAATTTACTATTGCAATGTTATATATATTTTTATATAATTCTAATAAGGGTGTAGAAATATGAAGTTAAGTAACATTAAAAACCTAGTTAATTGTACTAAGATTACTGGGGTAATGTTTTCTTCAATTTCTTTAATTTTTGTTTTTTAGAAGTTAATTCATTTTTTGAATTAACTTCTTTTTTTAAGTCTACACCTAGGAGGGAGAGATAAAATGAAAAACAAAAAGTTGGCATATGATGTTAATGAAATGCCACCAGCTGGTAAAAGTATCATACTAGCTTTGCAGCATGTATTTGCAATGTTTGGTGCTACTGTATTAGTACCTATACTTGTAAATGGCGCTATTGCAGAAGCAGGAGTTGAAGGACAAGCACTATCAATTGCTGTAGCATTAGTTACTGCAGGATTAGGAACTCTAATCTATATTGCATGTACTAGAGCTAAGTCACCTGTTTTCTTAGGTAGTTCATTTGCATTCATTGCTCCAATTGCTGCTGCGTATATTGCAGGAGGAATTGCAGGTGCAATGACTGGCATAATGGTTATTGGTTTAATTTACTTCATTGTATCAGTAATCATTAGATGTGTTGGAAAGGCATGGATTGATAAGTTACTGCCACCTATCGTAATCGGACCAATGATTATGATAATTGGATTAGGACTTGCTGGTTCAGCTGTTGGCAATATTTTTGATACTAGTATTGCTATTAAAGGAATCGCTTGGAAAGGACCTGTTGTTGCATTAATTACATTCTTAACAACAGCATTAGTTATGACTAAAGCTAAAGGGTTCTACAAAATTATACCTTTCTTAGTAGGTATTGTTGTTGGTTATTTATCAGCAGCAGCATTTGGAATGGTAGACTTCAGTTCTGTTAGAGAAGCTGCTTGGTTCCAAGTTCCAAATTTTGTAATTCCATTTAAGGATTACAAACCTGATTTCCTAATTGCTTTAACTATGGCACCAATTGCTTTAGTTACTATGGCAGAACATATTGGAGATCATAAAGCATTAAGTACAATACTAGATAGAGATCTATTAAAGAATCCTGGTTTAGAGAATACTTTAATGGGTGATGGTTTAGCAACATTTGCAGCTGGTTTGTTAGGTGGACCATCAAATACTACTTATGGTGAAAATACTGCTGTTGTAGGTATGACTAGAAATGCTTCAGTTGGAGTTATTGCTTTAGCTGCTGTATTTGCTATTATCTTAGGTTTCCTAGGTAAATTTACAACTATGGTTCAAACTATACCAAATCCTGTTCTAGGTGGAGTTAGTTTACTATTATATGGCTTTATTGCTGTTAATGGTTTAAAAGTATTAATTCAAAATAAAACTGATTTTGGAAAGAATAAGAATGTTATTGTAGCATCTGCTATGTTAGTACTTGGTTTAGGAGGAGCTGCCTTCTCTATTAAAACTGGTAATGGTATGGCTGTACAAATCTCAGGTATGAGTTTAGCTGCTATAGTAGGTATTTTATTAAACTTATTAATTCCAGGTGAAGAGGATGAAGAAATTAAGGAATTAGTTACAAATGAATCTGCAGTTGAGGAATTAAAAGCTGCTATTAAAGATGAATTAACTGTTGAACTAAAAGATGAACTTTTAGATGAAATTAGAAAAGAAATTATTAAAGATAAGAAAAAGAAATAAGGAGTAATAAATGGAAAATGTATTTGAATTAGATCATCCCTTAATAACTCATAAGTTAGCTATATTAAGAGATAAGAGAACTGGTACTAAAGAGTTTAGAGAATTAGTAAGTGAAATATCTACTATCTTATGCTATGAAGCAATGAGTGATGCTAAGTTAGTTAAGAAAGAAATTGAAACACCAATTGAAAAGATGAAGACTGGCATGTTGGATGAAGATAAGTATGCATTTGTTCCTATCTTACGTGCTGGTATGGGTATGTTAGATGGTGTTATTTCAGTAATACCTAATGCTAAGATAGGTCATATAGGTATGTATAGAGATGAAACAACTTTTGAACCTCATAATTATTTCTTTAAGGTACCAAAGGATATTGAGAAGAGAGAAGTAATTATTATTGATCCAATGTTAGCTACTGGAGGTTCTGCAGTAGATGCTATTGAACTTTTAAAAAGTAAAGGTGTTAAGAAAATTAAATTCTTATGTATTATAGCAGCTCCTGAAGGATTAAAGTTAGTTAATGAAAAATATCCTGATGTTAAAATATATTGTGCTCATATAGACAAAAAACTAAATAGTAATAAGTACATTGTTCCTGGTCTAGGAGACGCTGGAGATAGAATATTTGGTACAAAATAAAAAGACTCGATTGAGTCTTTTTTTATTTAGTCTATTTCGATTAAGTTGATGGCTATAATACCATCTTCTTTTTTCATGTCTAGAACTTCTTCAGCAATAGTTCTATTTGCTATTTCAAATGTTAATTCAGCAATGTTATTTTTATATGATTCTGTTTTAAGAATACATTTCTTTTTGTCTTTCATTATGTTCATTATTTTTTCTGCTTCAACTACAGAAGATTTTACTACTAATAGTTGTTTGTTTTTACTCTTTACTTGAATTGAGTAACATAGGAAATAGAATAAACCAATGATTATTGTTGCTATTAAAGTAACTATGTATAATCCTGCTCCAGACATAATACCTGCTGTAATAGCCCAGAACATAAAGATTGTATCTATTGGATCTTTTACTGCTGTTCTAAATCTTACTATTGATAATGCACCAACCATACCTAATGATAATGATAAGTTAGAATTAATTGTTCTAATTACTAGTGATGTTACCATTGTAAGTAGAATTATAGATAATGCAAATGCTTTTGTATAACTAACTCCTGTATATGTCTTTTTATAGATTAGATTAATTATTAAAGCTGCTATAATTGCTACTGTTAGTGATAAAACAATATCTTTAGTAGGTATTGTTTGAGTAAACTCTTCTACTAGTATTTTTTGTATTTTATCAAATGCATTTAGAATAAATATATTCATTTCCAAACCTCTTTCTTTTCTTTGCATAATGCAAACTTAGACATTGCTATTCTTGTTTTTGGTACTGTGTCTAAGATTTTTTTAATTGTTTTAGGTAAGAAGTGATTGAATTTAACTTCTAAGATTACTTCATTAGGATCTAGTGCTCTATATGGAAGTAATTCTTCACTAAATAAGTCATAATCAAATCTTCCAGAAGATATATCTTCATCAAAGGTGATTCTTACATCTTCTACGGGATAAGTATATGCTTCACGATTGTAATCTACAATAATAGATGGTATTAAGTTTCTTCTTTTACATTTATCTATGAAGTCCTTTAATACTGGTCTATCATCTGTATTAATTTTATCATAGTTTTGATTAATTATTTCATTATAATCTTGTTCTGATATTTTATTTTGTCTTTTATAGGTTAGATTATTTTTCTTTCCTTTTAGTTCTAACATGATATATGAATGGTCGAAGTTGTAGAAACGTATACGATATTTTTCTCTTTCTTCTAAACCATCTATTTTTTCATAGTATGCTGTATCATGGACATCATCGAAGTATAAACTTCTTATAAAGTAATGACCATCTATTGCATTAGCATCTTGCTCCATTATTAGTGATAATCGATATCTTAAGATTTCTGCTTGACTACTATTTAAGAGAAATTTTAGTTCATAACGATATCTTTCTTTAGGCGAAGTACTTGTCATATTCTTCCTCCGACAAATTGAAGTAGTTAGATGTTGCTTTTCTTACAGCATTACCTCTTGATAAAATAGTAGTTTTTAGTCTTTTTATTGAACTTAACCAACTGTTATAATCTGTACCCCATCTTTCACAGTTACGTTTCATTTCTGGAGCTATTGATTCATATAAATATGTATATGTATCGTTTATATGTTCATCTGTCCAAACGTATTTTAAATAGTAAGAAATTCTTTCTATAAATAGTTGTTCAAATTCTGGTACTCTTAGTAGCGCAGTGATGAATGTTGTGTCTGGAGGAGCTGCTAAGAAACTAGGATTTTTCATAAAGCTTATGTATGATAACGTTTGAACATAGAATGAGTAATCAGTATCATAGATTATCATTCTTATCTTGCCACCACCTACGTTAGGATTGTTGTAGTAACGCATGTTGTGTAAGTCAGTACTATTGGCTAGGAATAAGTAAGCCCAGTAATCAGCATAGTTTTGTAAGTCCATTTGACTACTTACGTAGTTATAGTTTTCTTCTTCACTAAGATCATTTTTTAGGACGAAGTTCTTTAGATTCATTATCTTACTATTACTACCCTCTTCTTTTGCTAATTTGTAATTAGCTATATTGGTAGTTCCACCAACATTGTAATTATTCTCTATAAAGTCAGCATCTATTTTTTCTCTAATATAATATACTCCCCAGTAATTACCATTAATATAAAGTACTATTGGTTTTACTGCTTGAGCATCGATTGTACCATAGTTTATTAGCATTGTTGAATTGAATTCATCTCTAATCATTGTTGAGTTTTGATCTTGTGATCCACTTCTTAATACTAGAGTATTAAATTCTACTAGGTCTTTATTATCAAAGACTTTGTAATGTAGTTTGCCGCCACTATAGTTAGAGTTAAATTTTAAAGCAAAACTCTTTTTAGGAAGTTCTCTACTTTGTCCTCCAAATAATTTAAACCCACAATCTACTGAAAATGAAGTATCTTCTTCATATAATTCGACGTGGGCTGAAGCTGTGCTATGTCCGTAATTATTACTATAGATTGATTGAAACTTTGAATCTGGTAAACTTACAGACATAACGGGTATAGTATGATATTCATTTATGATGTAGCTGTTTGTTATTACATCGCTATTTTTTTTGTTTTTTTCATAGGATACTGCTCTAATAACAGTTGAATTAGTTATTGTTATTGGTTCAGTATATTTTTTAGAATTGGTATTTGGAACACTACCATCAGTTGTATAGTAGATTGTTCCACTTCCTTCAATTTTTACTTCTAATGAAGATACTCCATCATAGATACCTCCTTCGGTATCAAATGTTGGATTATAAGATATTTCTCTTATACCATTGCTATCATTAGCGTATTTAGGCGTTGGACTTGTGTAATAGTAGTGACCATTACTTGCTCCTCTACCATAACTACTTTCTCTAGGTATGCTATAGATATATAGAGAATCTATTAATGTTTCATTATTGTTAAATAAGAATAATCCATTACCTGATGATAGTTTGAAGTTTGTATGTGTGTAATTGTTATTACTTAATGATGTATCTCCAGATGCCATTATTACTATATATTCTTTTGATGATAATGTAATATTTGGAAGTGTATACATCTTTTTATCATCATAATCGGTAGATAATGTATATGTGCTTAAATTTATTGGGAAATTAGAGTTGTTATATAGTTCAATCCAATCATAGAATTGGTTACCATTTTGAGGTAGGTATTTACCATTGGAACTCATTATTTCACTGATTATGATATCTTTTTTAGGTATGTCATATTTTTCTTGGAATTTAACTTTTCCACCAGATGTATTTGGATAACCAGGTGAGATATTACCTGTTTGATGCCATCTATTATTCATTTTGACATATGCCATTCCATTAGTTAGTTCTTCATATTTAACTTCTTCGATTATTGAGTAACGATCAGATAAAACTACTGTACCAGTATGATGTTTTAATCTAAAGTTTGCATTGTTGTCATTATCTAGTTCATTGGTAAATACTAAGTATGAATCACCAGGTGCTAGATTTATTTCTGGTAAACGATATTTATATACTGTTTTTATATCATTTGATAAATAGTATTCGCTTAGATTTACTGGTTCTTCACCTTCGTTGGTTACTTCTATATAACTATATAGTTTATCTCCGTTAAAGATAACATTTCCTTCATTAGCAGGTAGGAATTCAGTTAGTACTAATGGGGATGCTCCATTTAAGCCTTTACTACCTGATAAATATTCTTTTCTTCCTTCTTCGTTATTTTGGAATCCAGGAGTTATTTCTTCTGTAGTTATCCAGTTACCTTGTCCATCTCTAGCCATTGTAGTATTCTTTTTTAGTTCTACTGTTCTTACAGTATCTACTACTTTTCCACTACCATTTTTAAGAGTTAATAATTCATCTCCTTCTGATTTTAGAGCAAAGTTAGCATATAAGCCGTCACTCTTTTCACCAGATAGGTAAACAATTAAGTAAGAATTACTTGGAATTGTTACATGCGGAAATAACCATTTAATAGCTCCATCTTCTTTATCACTTAAACCATAATTAGTTAAGTCGATATTTTTTGATGATCCATTATATAGTTCTATCCAGTCATAACTATTTCCAGAAGGATCTATAACTACTCCTTTATTGGATGTCATTATTTCATTTATTACTAGTTTATGTATTTCTATTTCTTCATCAGTTAATTGTGCTTCTGAAGGTTTTATATTAGAAACTACAGCATTAAAAAGAATTAGTAATGTAATAGATATAAGCATTACAGTAAGGGATTTTTTGCTATTTTTTATGTTCTCTGTATTTAACTTCATCTCTACATACTCTCCTATTGTTAATTATACCATAATTGAGGGTTTGACAAAAGAAAAAGAAGCATTATGCTTCTTCAAAAAACTGATTGTACCAAACTATAAATGTGTAGATAGTCCATACTTTTTTATAGGTATCTTTTTTACCATTGTAATGGTCATCTAATAGTTTGTTAATCTTTTTAGTATCAAAGTATTTTTCAGCTACTTTTGAGTTGAATTTTTCTTTGATTTCTTTATATAGTTTTTCTTCTCTTACCCATTCCCTTAGTGGTACTGGGAAACCTAATTTTTTCTTTTTGTATGCTTCATTAGGTATTACTTTTTTAGCAGCTAATCTTAATGCTGGTTTTGTTGTATCTTTTGTTATTTTAGCGTATGTAGGCATCTTTCTAGCTACTTCATAAACATTTTCATCTAGGAATGGTGTACGTCCTTCTAGACCAAACATCATACATAATCTATCTACTGAATGTAAGAAATCTCTTACTAACCAG
>JAFPMR010000123.1 GCA_017411235.1 Bacilli bacterium
AGATTATATAAAAGACTTCATAAGAAGTTTTAAACCTGCATACTTCTTACCATTAATAACTATAGTATTATACTTAGTAATAACTATTGTATTTAGAAAAAAACTTAATAACTTACAAAAAATATCATTTAAAAAGAATTCTCTAATCTCAATATGTTTAATATTAGTATCTTGCTTTATGTATTATGGTACTTTAACACTTAAAATATTTAATGAAAAATATCAAACAACATCAAACAAGAATATATTCTTAACTGTATCTAATACCACAAATAGTATGACAAAATTTGGTTCTAGTGCATTTGCTTTATTAGATATAAGACAAAAATTATTTCCTATAACAGTTCAAGAATCATACGTTTCATTAAATGGCAAAAAGAATAAAAATACCAATACTGAATATGAAGAAATAGAAGGTATTAGTGATGCAGAGTGGGAAAGAATAATCGATGCTACAAAGAATAAAGATTACCAAGCATTAAATGAATACTTTTCTAGTTTAAGTAGATCAAATAAAAATGAATATACTGGTATGTTTGAAGGAAAAAATGTCATCTTTATCTTATTAGAATCAGTTAATGATATTATTGTTGAATATCCAGAATACTATCCTAACTTTGCTAAAATTCTAGAACATAGTTATTACTTTAAAAATAACTATTCACCAAGAAATGCTTGTGCAACATTAAATAATGAATTTAGTGGTATGACTTCACTTTACTCAGTATCTAAAGTATGTACAGGAAAAGAGTATATAAATAATACCTACTATCAAAGTGTTTTCAACTTATTTAATAACAAAGAATACATTACATTCTCAGCTCATGACTATACAGAAGCTTATTATCCTCGTAAGAAGTTCCATACAAATCTAGGTAGTGGAGAATACTATGGTGTAGAAAAACTAAAAATATCATATTCAAACGAATATATAAACTGGGCTAATGATGATGATTTCTTAGCTAAAGTAGTTAACATTATTAAAACTAAAAGAGAAACAAACGAACACTTTATGACTTGGTTAACAACTGTATCATCACATCAACCATATGGTGTATCTTCTATTCAAGGAGACAAATATTATAGTATGACCAAAGGTACAAAACTACCAGAAGATGTTAGAAGATATATGTCAAAACTAAAAATAGTAGATAATGCATTAGGTGTATTATTAGAAGGATTAAAAGAACAAGGTATTCTAGACGATACAGTAATAGTAATGTATGGTGATCACTACCCATATGGTATTTCAACAAGTCATTTAAATAAAGCTTTATCATATGATACAAGTGAAGACAACAATGCTGAAAGGGTACCATTAGTAATTTATAATTCTAAATTAAAAGGAAAAGTATTTGAGCAATATACTACATATGTTAATATTCTTCCTACTATAGCAAACCTATTAAATTTAGATTACGACCCAAGATTAATGATGGGAAGTGACTTACTATCTCAAAACTATGAATCACTTGTAGTATTTGCTGATGGAACATGGAAAAACGAAAATGCTTTCTATGATGCTTCATCAGGAAAAGTAAAATACTATAATGATAGTTATACTGAAGAAGATATTAATATTATTACTCAAGATGTTAGTACTAAATTAAAAGTATCTAATAAAGCAATCGAAACTAATTACTTCAATTATTTAGAAAGTGCATTAAAAGATGCCATAATTGAAGGAAATACAACACCAGTAGTAATCGATGAAAAGATTTGCAACAATCAAATATCATCATAATTAAGAGGAATCATATGATTCCTCTTCTTTTTTTATGATAGAATAATAATAGTGGGAGAGATAACAATGAAATATGATTTACATACACACACAATATTTAGTGATGGCGAATTAACAGTAGAAGGTAACGTTAATTTAGCTGTTGAAAGAGGATTAGATGGAATAGCTATTTCCGATCATGATAACTTAGAATCATGGCACATAATTGATAATAATAGTTTTCCAATTCCAGTAATAAAAGGTGTTGAATTATCTACTTATTATAAAAACGAAAACATTCATATTCTAGGCTATTACTTAAATAACGGGAAATCATATCAAGAACTAGAAGACTTTTTAACAGATCTACGTGAAAAAAGAAAAACTAGAACAATGAAAATGATAAGTTTACTCGAAGAGCAAGGAATATTTATAACTTATGAAGATGTCTTAAAACATGCTGATGGTGCTATAGCAAGACCACATATTGCAGAAGCAATAATAGAAAAATATCCTGAAAGAAATTATACCATTCAAGATGTCTTTGATTTATATATTGGTAATGACAAACCAGCTTATGTAAAAACATCTGATTTTCAAACTATAGATGCAATAAAACTCTTACATGATAACAACTGTTTAGTAATCTTAGCTCATCCATTACTAATAAAAAAACAAGATTATAAAGAAATATTAGATTTAGATGTTGATGGAGTAGAATGCTACTATCCATACGAAGATAAAGATTATCAAGAAGTAATTGAAGAAGCAAAAAAAAGAAATCTAATCATTACTGGTGGAAGTGACTTCCATGGACCAATTGTTAGAAATACAATGGGTAAAGCTTATCTAGAAGGAGAAGAATTAAATACCTTCTTAAAAAGAATAAATAAATAAAAAGAGGTGCAATATGACAAAAATAAAAGAATTAATAGATAGTAATGATACCATACTAGTATTTGATATGGATGGTGTCTTAGCTAAATTAGAATTTGGTGAATACAATCACTACGAAATGAATGATGAAAAATGGCAACAAGCATATGCGAATGGTGAATCATTCTACACTGAAGATAAAGTAATCAAAAGAATGCAAAAGTATTTATCTACAAAAGACATGAATAATATCTATGTCTTATCTAAAGCATATAACGATAACGAAAATAAAGATAAAATACATTTCTTAACTAAGTATTACAAAATCAAAAATGAAAATATTTTCTTTGTTCCAGAAAATAAAGATAAAGTCAATGTATTAAATAAAATAAAAGGACTACATCCAGAAGTTGAAGACTATAAAATAGCAATGGTTGAGGATACAGTAGAAATCTTAGATGATATCATGGCTAAAACAAAGTTCTCAACTATTCACATTAGTTCATTCCTTGACTAATTTATGATATAATCTATTTCGTAAGAGGTGCATAACTATGGAATATAATGTAATAAAAGATGC
>JAFPMR010000124.1 GCA_017411235.1 Bacilli bacterium
GGATAAGAATTATACTAAAGAAGATATAGTTGATCGTAAAGGTGGACTTAAGAGAGAAAGAACTAATAAGTTACCTATAAGAAAAGAAACAACTATTGAAGAAGCTGAAAAGAATCTTGAAGATGAAGAAGTTGTAGTAAGTGTTGAATCTGTAAGAAGAAAAGCTTATGGTGACGATATAGAACTTCCAAGAGAATCAAAAAAGGTTTCAGAAAAAGTTGAAGAACCAAAGAAGGAAGAAAAGGTTACTAAACCATCTGAAGAGGTTTATAAAGAAGTTGAAGAAGAAAACGATATTAAACCTGTAGAAGATATAGTAGAACCTGAAATTCCAGAACCAGTAGTAGAAGAAGAACCTTCTGTTGAAGATCAAATTGAGGATGAACATTTTGAAGTAGAAGATAAAGGTGAGTTAGATTCTGTTATTGAAGAAGTTGTTCCTGAAGCTAAAGCAGAAAAAGTTGAAAAGAAAAAAATGAAAGTATTAGATGATTTAGAAAAAACTAGTACTTTAAAAATATTAGATGATATTGAAAAAGAATTGAATTCAATTAAACCTATTTCTAAGGAAGCTGAAGAAGAGGAAGATGCTATGGTAAAAGAGCATGAGAAATCTTTAGATGATACTTTAGAAAATGATTTGTTTAATTTAATTGATTCAATGTATGAAGAAGGGGAAGAAGACGATGACTGAGTTTTTACAAACAGCACTACCAATAGTAATTTACATTCTATTAATAGTTCTATTGATAGTATCTATAATCCTAGGAATTAAAGCTATTAAAACAATGGATAAAGTTGATAAAGTTGTTGACGATGTTAATGACAAAGTTCAATCATTAAATGGCTTATTCAATTTGATTGATTATACTACTGAGAAGGTAGTAGCAATAACTGATAAAGTTACTGATGCTTTTGGTGGTATTTTCGGTAAATTGTTTAAACGTAAACGTAAACGTTATAGTGAGGAGGATTAATTATGGGAAAAAAGAGAAAAGGTTTTGGAGGATTCTTATTTGGTGCTTTAGTTGGTGTAGGAATTGGAGTATTATTTGCACCTAAATCTGGTAAAGAAACTAGAAAAGAACTAAAGGAAAAATTTGATGAATTAGTTAAAAAAGTTAAAGAAATGGACAAGGAAGAAATTAAAGAAGCTTTCTTGAAAAAAATTGAAGAAATAAAAGAAGGATTTGCAGATTTAGATAAAGAAAAAGTAGCTGCAATTGCTAAGGAAAAAGCAACAGCTTTAAAAGATAAGATTGTTGAATTATCTAAAGCTGCTAAAGAAAAAGCTACTCCAGCTGTAGAAAAAGCGGTTGAAAACGTTAGAGTTAAGGCGGTTGAGGTATTAAAAAATACAACTGAAAAGCTTGAAAAAAGTGATAAAAAAGTAAAAGCATAAAATAATCTGATTTACAGATTATTTTTTTTTGTAAGCACCTTTTTGTATTGATAAATATCTTTATAAATGGTATGATTATTTGTAGATAGGATAGATTAATATGATGAAAAAAATAACGAGGTATTTATTATTTATTTTATGTATGTTAGTTAGTGGTATTACTATTGCTAGTGCTACTGTTACAGTTACTAGTAGTGGTGATGTTGTTACTGTTAAAGGAAGCAATCCTACTGGTATAGGTTTCTATTATAATACAAGTAATTCATATAATACTGCTAAGAGTTTTAAGACATACGGATATGTAACTACTGGTCAAGGCCAAGTTAGTTTAAAGAATGGTAGTTATTATTTTTGGTCTGTAAATACAGCTGGTGGTCTACAAAGTTATGGACCATATAATGTTTCTGGATCTTGTAAAAATGATGCTACAAAAACTAATATGACTGGAACATTTACTGTTGAAAGATGTTATATTAAAACAGCAAATGCTACAACTCCAGAAGTTAGTGGAACGATGGCTACTTGTGCTAATGGTTATTACTTAGATCAAAGCAAATTAACTGTTGTTTCTAATGGTTGTAAGAATTTAAATTTAGGTAATTTAAAACAAAGATATTGTAAGGTAGTTGTTTCTGCTACATGTACTAAAGGTACTGATCCTAGCGGAGGCGGCGGTTCTTCTGGTGGAGGTGGATCTTCCGGTGGTGGAGGCTCTTCTGGTGGAGGAAGTTCTTCCGGTGGAGGAGGTAGTAGCTCTGTATCTGCTGCTAAATTAAGTTCCTTATATGTTTCTAATGGAACTTTATCTCCAGCATTTAAACCTGGAACTAAAAAATATAATGTTACTGTAGATTCTAGTATATCTTCAGTATATATTGATGCTAGTGTTTCTGGTGGTAAGTTTGTTAATAACTATGGACCAAGAGATGTTAGTTTAAGTTATGGTTCTAATACTGCTCAAATTAAAGTTAAGAATAGTGCTGGTAAAGTTACTACTTATACTATTTATATCAATAGAACAGATGGTAGAAGTGAAGTTAATACTTTATCTAATTTAACTGTAAGTACTGGTGAATTAAGTCCAGCATTTAGTAGTACAACTACTGATTATGTAGTTAAAGTACCATATGAAGTTGAAACTATTACTATTGATGCTACTTTAACTGATAGTAATTCTAAATTCTTATCAGGATATGGACCTAGTTCTTATCAATTAAGCCCTGGTAATAATGTTATTTATATCAAGACTCAAAGTCAAAAGGGCGCAACTAATGTTTATTCTATTAATGTTATTAGAGAAGATATTCCAAGTGAATGTACTACTAATACTGAAGAATTAGCATTATTAAAAGGTATTGATTTATCAGTTGATAATCCTAATGTTGTTGTAGATCAAATTCCTGATTTTGATCCATACAAGAAGACATATGATGGTTTAACTGTTTCTAATGAAGTTACTAGTTTAACTATTACACCATTAACAATGGATGAAGCCGATATGGATAATGTTGTAATTGAAGGAAATGGAGACTTAGAAGTAAACATTTCTAGAGATATTACTATTACTGTAACAAGTAAGAAGTGTCCTAATTATTCAACTGTCTATACATTAAATGTTACTAGACAACCAGTTCATGAACCATCATCAATTGCAGATTTGGAAAATATTGAAATTGATGGCCATGAAGAATTTAAGTTTGAACCAAATGAGTTAAAATATAATTTAGTCTTAAATAAAGGTGAAAACAAATTAAATATTAATCTAACTAAGAAAGATGAATCTACAGAATGTACTATTGAAGGAAATGAAGAATTAAAGAATGGTTCTAAAGTTACTATTACATGTACAGCTGAAGATACAGTAGAAAAACGTGTCTATGAAATCAAGATAACTGGTGTTAAAAAAGGCACAAGTGTAATTCTAATAGTTATTATAATTATCTTAATTATATTATTATTAATCTATCTATTACTAAGACTATTAGGTTATAAGATTTACTTCAATTTTGCTGTAATCGGTGCATTCTTCAGAGGAATCGGAGAAAAGATTAAGAATATATTTGACAAATAAAATTAAGTTGATATAATCTTATTTAATTAGCGATGAAGGAATTTACGACTCTGGAGCTAAAACGTTTACTCGCGTTAAGAGATAAAGTGTATGATAAAGTTCATAAACTAAGGTGGTACCGCTACAGTAGTAGTCCTTAGATTTATGAACTTTTTTATTTTATAGGAGGTATTGTTATGGAATTGAATAAATATATTGATCATACTAATTTGAATCGTAGTGCTACTAAAAGCGAAATAGATAAGCTTTGTAAAGAAGCTATAGAATATGATTTTGCTTCTGTATGTGTACATCCTTATTATGTTGCTTATGCTAAAAAGTTACTTAAGAAAAGTGATGTTAAAGTATGTACTGTTATAGGATTCCCTTTAGGAATGAATACTACTGAAGTTAAAGTTTATGAAACAGAAGATGCTTTAAAAAATGGTGCTGATGAAATAGATATGGTTATTAATGTAGCAGCATTAAAAGATGAAGAATTCTATTATGTAGAAAAAGAAATTAAGAAAATTAGAGATGTTGTTAAAGGCAAAGTATTAAAAGTAATAATTGAAGAATGCTGTTTAACAGAAGATGAAATTGTAAGAATTACTAGAATATGTAATGAGTGCAAAGTTGATTATGTCAAAACCTCAACTGGTTTTGATGAACATGGAGCAACAATGGAAGCAGTACATATTATTAGAGAAAATAAAAAAGATGATGTTGGAATAAAAGCTAGTGGTGGCATAAGAGATTATGAAACTGCTATGAAGTTTATAGATGCTGGTGCTACTAGAATTGGTACATCAAGCGGAGTTAAGATAATGGAAGGTGAGAAGTAATGGCAAAAGAAATGACATTTTTTGAAGAACTACAATGGCGTGGTTTAGTACAAGATATCAGTAGTCCTGATTTAATTGAAAAGATTAATAATGGAGGATTAACATTCTATATTGGAACTGATCCAACTGCTGATTCTATGCATATAGGACATTATAGTTCATTTTTGATAAGTAAGAGATTTGCACAACATGGACATCATCCAATTTTATTAGTTGGTGGTTCAACTGGTTTAATTGGAGATCCTAAACCTGATGCAGAAAGACCAATGATTACTAAAGAAGAAGTGGAACATAATATTCAAGGTTTAAAGAAACAAGCTGAAGAAATCTTTGGATTTGAAGTAGTTAATAACTATGATTGGACTAAAGATATTAGTGTTTTAGATTTCTTAAGAGATTATGGTAAATACTTTAATGTTGGTTATATGTTAGCTAAAGACAAAGTTAAATCTAGATTAGAAACTGGTATTACATATGCGGAATTTAGTTATATGATTTTACAAGCATTAGATTTCTTATGGCTATATGAAAATAGAAACTGTACTTTACAGGTTGCAGGTAGTGATCAATGGGGTAATATAACTTCAGGTATTGAATTAATTAGAAAGAAATTAGATAAAGAGGCTTATGGTATGGTAATGCCTTTAGTTACTGATTCAACTGGTAAAAAGTTCGGTAAAACTGAAGGTAATGCTTTATGGTTAGATAAGAATAAAACTAGTAGTTATGAAATGTATCAATATTTAATTAATCTAGAAGATGAAATGATTATTAAGTATTTAAAGATGTTAACATTCTATACTCCTGCAGAAATTGAAGAGTTAGAGCGTCAACATAATGAAGCACCTCATTTAAGATTAGCTCATAAAGCTTTAGCTAAAGATATTATTACTGGTCTTCATGGTGAAGAAGAGTATGAAAAAGCTGTTAAGATTAGTGAAGCA
This sequence comes from Bacilli bacterium, assembly GCA_017411235.1. Next base: position 5,242 of record JAFPMR010000124.1, read on the forward strand.
TTATTTGGTGGTACTTTAGAGGGATTAAGTGCTGACGATTTAATTCCATTAGCTAAACAAGTACCTAATCTTAAGTTAGTTGAAGGTGTTAAACTAATTGATATGTTAGTTGATAATCAAATTTGTTCTAGTAAGAGAGAAGCTAGAGAAATGTTAGAAAGTAATGCAATTAGTTTAAATAATGAAAGACATACTGATGAAAATGAAGAAATTACTAAATCTATGGCTATAGATGATAAAGTAATTATTATTCGTAAGGGTAAGAAGAAACAATTTATTGGTATTTTTGAATAATAAAAATAGAGATTCGATTGAATCTCTATTTTATTATGTCTTTTATGTATTCTTTTAATTGTTTAGCATCTTTACCAAATATAATCTTTAATTGATTTTCAGTTTCTACGATACCTTTAGCTCCTAGTTTTTGAATACCAGGTTTGTCTACTATTGTAGTATCTTTTAGAATAACTTTAAATCTAGACATATTACATTCAGCATTGATAATGTTTTCTTTTCCACCTAAGCATTTTACTAATTTATTTACTTCGGAAGAGAAGTCTTTTTTGTTTACTTTAATTACTATTAAGGAAATAATTAGCAATACTGCAATTATTATTAAATAATAATACCAATCCATAAATTTAATCACCTGTTACAAATTATACTATAAATGGAATTAAAAAGGAAGAAAATTAATTTTCTTCCTTATAAAGTCTGTAAAAATTAAAACTTGGTACATTATTGAATCTTAGATTTACTCCAGTAGTTCCAAGACCATTAGATACATATAAATCGGTTTCATTTAAACGATAATATTCATCGTAGTATTTATCTGCTGTATCTGGTAGAAATAATGGTTTAATGAAGTTTATTTTGCCTCCTAGAGTAGCACTAGATAGTACTAAGTTTGGATTGTATTCTAAGATACTATCTATAGCATCAGATTCATGGAATATTACGATATGATATAAAGTACTTACGTCGATATCATCTATTGGATTATTTATTTCAGAATAAACTGGATTAGATGATATATTATTGAAACCTGTTATAGCTATTGGAGTTTTATCTTTGTAATATAATAGTTTTGTTTCATTGTTTAGAACTATGAAGTTTGTTTGTTCCATTAGATTATTAAATGTTTCTTGATCATCTTCATTACCAATAACAGCATATTTATATAGAGAACAATTTAAGTTTTTTAATGACTCAATTATTTCTTCTTGAATTGTTTCAGTAGGAACAATGTTTTTATCTATTAAGTCACCTGTAAAGAAGATGATATCAGGATTTAGTTCGTTAATTCTTTTTACTATTTTATCCAATTGTTTTTTATTTATGGTTGTACCATAATGGATATCTGCTAATTGAACAATCTTTATTTCGTCGAAAGAACTCGGAAGTAGGTTTGATTCTACTTTATATTCTCTTACTTTTAAAAGACTAGGGCAGATGATGAATGAATAGATACAGAATAGAATGAATATTGCACCTATTGTTAAGCAAATACGCATAAGAATAGGATGCTCTTTTTTTTCTTCTATTTGTTCTTCTTCAACTTCAACTTCTACGTTATCTATTTCGTATTTTTTTGATCTAGTTTTTTTTACTTCTTCACTCATAATAAGATACCACCTATTAATAGTAATTCTAAAATAGATATTGTGTTATGTAAAGCATGGAAGATCATTGTTCCGTAAATGTTGTCAGTTTTAGAATAAGCTAATCCGAAGACTACTCCTAGAGCTCCATATGGTATTAAGTAAATTAACATCAATGGAGTTTTATATGTTAATAGCGAAGATAGTACATGTACGAATCCAAATATTAATCCAGTTGTAAAAGCATATATCCATTTGTTTTTAGTGAACTTCTTAAAACTTACCCTAAATACTATTTCTTCTGTTACAGGAGCAATTAAGCAAGCTATTAGGATTTCTATTATTGGATATACTTTTAACATTTTAGCGTTTTCTTCTTGGTTTAGTACGTCTTTAATAGGTATTTTATTAATTATGATTGCTGATACAAACATGATCGCAAAACCTATTATCCAATATTTTAAAGTAGTAAGAAGTATTTTTTTGTAATTCTTTTTAAAATCTTTTATATCGTTTTTTAATTCTTTTCTATATATATAGATAAAGAATATCATTGTTAAGAAATAGGGTATTAAGGTAACGATATAAATATTTTCTGTAAAAAGAAGAAAAGGTATTTGGAGTAAGTATACTAACACAAAGTGTAGTAGTACAATCCCAATACCTTCTAGTAATTTTATTATATCTAGATTTTTCTTCATAAGATCACCTTATTTTTTAATATATCCCATTGCTTTTAAACGAGAAACGATAACATCAGTACTTCTTGCTCCGCTAATTCTTGTTGATGAAGATTTTTCTTCACCGTCTATAATAAAGATAGTAGCAGGTGTACCACTAATATTAGCGATGTTATTTAATTGAGTAGTTTCTTCTGCGTTAAGTAAATCTTTTTCGATATAGTAGCCAGTTACTTCATATTTTGCTAAAACCTTTTTTATACGAGGTTTATATTCAGCACAATGTGAGCAGGTTGTTTGTGATATTACAAGGATAAATGACTCTTTATTATCTATTTTTTCTTGTAATTCAGAGATTGTTAATTCCTTGAAATATTTTTCTTCTTTTAATCTATTATTATTTAATACAATACCTGCGTAAACAAGTAATCCTACTGCTAATAGAATAATCACTATTCCGATGCCGATTAGCACTTTTTTCTTCATAAAAAATCACCATTAATAATATAGCATAATAAAAAAAATTCTTCAATTTAATATTGTTATTTTGCATTGTTAATGGTAAAATTATAGATAGAAAATAAGGTTGGTGCTTTATGATGGAAAAAAATAAGATTTTGTTGCTAATAATAATGATGTTAGCGTTTATCCTAGGAATAGGAAATGTAAAAGCGGAAGGAGCTTGTAGTACTACAGATCTTAATAATCTGAGACAAGAAGCGGCGAACGTTAAGGCTACTTATATACCTAACGAAGTAATTGATGACGACGGCGCTGGTCGAGAGGTTTTGGATCTTAAGGTTTATAATGTTACTCCAAAAATGATCCTTCAGTATACGTATTCAGGAAAGGGAATACAAGCTGGTTCTTTTGTTAGAACTGCATCCGATGCTGGTACAGACGGAGCTATAACAGTTAGACAATCATCTTATGGTATGGTTATTAACTATGTTATTAAGGTTTTAGCTAATTATGGTTCATGTACTGGTCAAACATTGAAGACTATAAGAGTTTCTTTACCAGTATTCAATTATTATTCTCTATTGGATGTATGTGATGGAATCCAGGATTATTATTTATGTCAGCCATATGTTATGACTGTATATACTGGTGCTGATTTCTATGACAAAGTTGAAACATACAAAGCAAAGATGTTAGAGAATAATGCAGTTGAAACTGATGATGATAATAATAGTGTTATGACAGCGGCATTCTCAGGTGTTAAAAAACATAAATACTTGATAGTCGGTGTTGTTGTGGCTATAGGGGTTATTGCTACAGTGGTGATATTAAAAAGAAAGAAGAGTGAAGCATAATGAAGAATAAAACATTTAATAGTTTATTATTACTAATTATTTCTTTTTTCTTGGTAGCTATTACTGCTATAGCTGAAGAAGAAGAGGGAGAAGTAATTGAAGCATATATTACTTATGGAGAAACTGTAGATGTTTCTGCTGCACTTGGAATGTCTGGTGAAACAGTTGATAGTGTTATAGATGTTTCAAAGGTTAATGGCGAAGAAATATTAAGTTATAACTGTAGTGGCACAACATGTACTTGCCAATTAAAAGATAAAGGTTTATGGAACATGGTTGCCCATATAGCTGTAAAATACGCTAATGGCTCTGTTAAAATTTTGAATTTAAATATTGTTAATTACTGGCCAGCTAGAGTTTATTTAGGAAATTATAATTCTGATTGGTCATATAGTAGTAGCCAATGGGAATCTGATCTTAATCATAATGCTAATGCTTTAACGATTACAAGTAAGACTCGTGAAAGAATTAATTTACCAACTGTTGGTACAACAGATGTAAATGCTTATAATGGTCTTCCTATTAAATTTGTTAACTTTATTAGAAGTCAAGAAGTTGATCAATTCTCTTACGAAGGCTCAACAATGGCTGTTACGTTGCCTGTTCAAAAGAAAAATCAATGTCAAGCAGGTGGTAAAATCGGAACAGATTCTGGTGCATTTGGTGAACCAATACCTGCCGGAACTGAAATCGATGGAACTGGACCATATATTTATGTATCATGTTATGAATATAGAGATGTTGTATTCTTATCATTATCTGGTGGTACATTTAAGAATGGACCTACTGGATCTTGGGAATTTAATCAAAATATAAATCAATATATGTCTACATCAAGCACTCAATTGCCTGCTGTAGCTGATATATCATTTCCTTGGGGCTTAGCTTCAAATAAAAGATTAGTTGCATGGCAAAATCAAGAAGGTGTAAGAAAATCACCTGGTGCATCTGTTGAAGTAAATGGTGATACTTGGACAGCAATTTTTGAATATGATGCAATGTCTGGAACTTCTAATGACCGTATGGTTAGAGTAGGTGAAACTACAAAGATTTCATCAAGTAATACAAGAGTTACTAGTTGTTCTGCTGGTTCATCTCCTTCAGGAAGAATTACTACATCTGTTGATGCAAATGGTATTTGTATTATTAAAGGTGAAGAACAAACTAGCGGAACCGATTCAATTCAAGTTACAGTTAATTATGAGGGTGGAGAATCTGTAGTTTATAACTTTACAGTACTCGGTTCTACTAATTGGAGCGATGACTTTGTATTTGAACCTGAAATAGAGGTTATTGGAATTCAAGATGAAGAACTAGGTGATGATGATTTCTCATTTAGTAGTTGTCTTTCTTGGGTTGCTGACAACTTAGTAACTTGGGGAAGCAATGGAACAATAGAAGGTTCAACTGTTCTTCAAGCTGCATATTATGCTGAGTGTGATGGCAAACGACAAGTTGGACTATGCTTGGACCCAGGTATTTATGGTCCTCATGGTGCGACTTATGTTAGAGACACAACTATGGATAATTTCATGGCGACGGGTGCTGTCAAAAAGATAATGCATGACTTAATTACTTTCTTGAATGACGAGTCAAATAAAACCGCTTGGAATAGTGGTCAAACACATGGACCTGTAGCTAATTATCGTAATGGTGTTAATACAGCATTCCGTATTATTACGATGTCTATGGGTTATAGTTACACATATTCTTATGATAATTGTGGTGGTAATACTTCTTGTATAGAAAGTAAAACTTTTGAAGCTGCCGGTAAGGAATTACGTGATCATGGCGCAGCTGGTATTCCTTCTGCATTAAGTCTTGTATACAATGCAAATCCTGATACTAATTGCCATGCTGGTTCTTTATTAGGACAAAGTCCATATTGTGTTTCTAAATCTTATCTAGAGACATATTTTGGTTATAGTGGCAGTGATGATGGATCTAGTACGATTGTTACTGAAGATTTCAATATAACAAAGAATGGCGAATATATTGATGGACCTGGAGAAAATCAGTATTCAATTCGTTATACTGGCAAGTTAAAAGTGCCTAGTACAGTTTCTTTAGCAGGATTTGATCCTACTAAAGTAAATGCTGATGGTTGTACAAAATTTGGTTATACTTGTGAATTTAATATTACTGCTGGACCAGATGAAGATGGTGCTTATGATTATGAAGCAATTATTAAAGTAGACGATTCAAGCCCTGACAAGTTATCTATTCCATCTACTAAGGAAGAGAAGGCTGCGGCTGCGATTCAAATTCCATTGGATATAACTGATGGAAACGTTACTGATGCATTTGTTATTAGACCTGATAATGCTGGTAAACGTCAAAGATTGGTTCTATTTGATGAAGCATCGAAGACATTGTCTATTTATTTCTCTCCTGCTTGTGAAAATGGTGCCTGCGGTAATGATAATGGACCTTGTGATGATGTAACTTCTGCTATGATAGCTGCTTGTGAAGCTGAACTTGAGGGTAAAGAAGTTCATTTTGATGCTAGTGGTGGAGTACAAAATGATACAAGTTTAACATGTAATCTTGAATTAATTAAAACATGTTGTGGTCTTACTAATGAAGTTGACCATCCAAATTTAACTCATAAAGTTTGTTCAAATAGTTGTTCTTATAACAATGTTGGCGCTGTTTGTGATTTCTATGAATATGGTGAAAGTAAAGTTGAAACTTCTACTTTATTCCATGTACGTGAAGGTTATAAATACATAGCTGATAATGATTATGAGAAAAACTTAGGTGAATGTATTATAAATGTTAATGATTATGCTGCTGCAGCAAATAAAAGTGAATTCAATGTAGTTGATGCTGCTGGTAACTTATTAAATGTTGAAGCTTATGCTGATAATCTATATTGCCAAGTTACTTGTCGTGAAGACTGGGATTTGACAATGGGTACATTTGGTAGTTATATGGGAGCTGAAGCTGTTAGAGCTGGAGGTAGTTTCCAAATTGCTGATGCTGATATCTTCATTAGAGGAGATAGATATTGCTATACTACATATTTGAATACTAGTAGTTCTTCTGCATTCTTTACTAATATGAAGCAATTCGCTATTCAAGTTAAACAAGGATACAACGCATATAGTAATGCTGCTCACGGATTAAATGACTTATCACATGATGCTCCTGATGGAGGAACTGGTAAAGGTAAGACAGATGATAAAGATTATCATTCAATTGATGGTGGTGCTTCTCCTAACTGGAGTGGAACTAAATACGTAGGTGGTGCTGGTTCAGTTGACACTTGTGCTTTATGGACAAAGGTACAATATTATGTTATTGATAGTGTTGATTATACTTGTAATTCTTGTGGTAGTGGAGCATCTTATGATCCTTGCTGTTCTAAGACTTATTATGTTGATGATTATCATTATGATTATCCAATTGAATGTACTGCATCTACTACTAAGTCAGATAGTTTGAACACTAGTACTGGTACTGTTACAAGAGCGAGTGAGTTGACTGATAAAGAAAGAACTGGTAAGTATGTTACTTCTATTGAATTATCTGGTCAATTTAATGATTCTGATAACTCTGGTGCTGGTAAATATGTTCATTATGATGAATCTACTGCTGTAGCTAATACCAACACAAAAGAAGACTATTCTAGACATAAAATAACTATTACATGTACTAATCATGAAAACAAAGTTGATGGCGGACATGATAGTATTGATTGTACAAGTAGTGGCGCTAGTTTAGCTGGAGCTACAACAGATGAATATGAACTTGGATCTGATGATACAGATGACGATGTTAGAGATGAATTAAATAGAATGATCGTTGGATATTATGGAACTAAAGCCTCTGCTGCTGGTGGTTCTTCTGATGGAGACGGTTATATTTATAGACAATACTATGATCAATTAAAAGAAAAATTACAAAAAGACATGCAAGGTGCTGAAGGTGTTATTACTGGAGGAACTTACTCATTAAAAGCACATGCTAAGATGTGGTATGATTGTGAGAACTTCGTACTATATACTGCTGATTATACAGGTGTTAACCTTGGAACAACAGATATAGAAAATGCTAAATCTGAAGCTCATTTAAGTAATAACTTCAAGGTAATGGGTGATGCTGGTAAGATAGTAGAAGTTGGTACAGTATTTAATCCAAAAGTTGCTTATTCTTATGATGAAGTTGTATATATGAATTTATTATCAAATAGTAAAAATAATATTAATGATAATATCTTAATTAGAAACGATGAAAAGAATAGTTCTGTTTGGTCAAATTCATCACTTAATTCTGGTGCTAAGTTTACTGAAGGAGAAGTTATGACTTCTGCTGGAGATCCTCGTACTAAGAGTTTCTTCGATCCTGATAATCTTACTCAGAACTTGAATGTAGAAATTCCAATAGAATTAACTTTAAATCCAAATGATAGTAATTATACTGAAGAAGATAAAAATAATAAATTAAGTTATTCTAAGAAAACTAATAATACTTATACATCTAGTTCTGTATGGACAGATGAAGCAAATACAAAAGAGTATAAAGGAACAGAACTTACTGGAACTTTAGATAGTCATGTAAAATATGGTTCAAACTCTTCTTGGAAGATTTCTGTATGCTATGTTGGTACAAAGGGAACAGCTTATAAAGAAGGTGACTCACAAACATATGCTCCATTAGGTAATAAAGATGATAATGGATGGAAGACTGGTAACTGTTATCTAATTGGTTTACCTTATTATGAAGATTTGAATTATATTGAACGTGGTGTTTCAAATAGTAGTTTCTATAGAAACAAAGGATTCTGGTGGCAAAACGATAATGCTACTCTTGTCCATGGAGATAAGTTGGATCAAGCTATTACTAATTTCAATATGTTAACTACTGATGGATCTGCTGCTCCTACTGATAAATCATTATATGCAACTATGGGATTTAAAAACGTATTCCCAGTTTCAATTACAACACCTAGAAACTTATATAAATATGCTTATGTATTTACAAATATTGGTAGTTTCGGTGGTGAAAGAGCTGGACGTTTAATGGGACATGAAAATGCTGTATTTAAGAATAATACAAGAGTATGTTTCTACGAGGTAATCGAAACGTTATGTAGATGTTGTGGTGATGCAAATATAATAAGTCACCAAGTACAGATTCCTGGTGTTGATGAAGATGTTACTGAACAATTTGGTTCACAACATTCTGATCAATTAGGACATATTCATTCTGATCCTGATTTGGTACAGTCAAGTACTGAAGGAAGTATAGGATTCTATAATACGGTTAGTTCACTTGCTAATTTATCTGCTGTTAATGAATCTGGTGAGAGAACATTAGCTGCAAACTGGGGTGAGGAATCATTGTTCAGTTACAATGGTTATAATAGATACGTAACAAATAAAGGATATGTAGCACAAAAAGCTATTGAAGCTGTAGGTGAAGACATTTATAGTCCTTCATATAGTGCTGAATATGCTTATAGATTAACTCCAGATGCTATTAGTGAAATTAAACAAAGTAATATGAGTAATGAATATGGTATTACTTTAGATGAATCACATGTTAAACTATATGGAAAAGTATTAATGGTTAAACAACCTAGTGGTTCTTATACTTCATTAGATAATGGTGGAGAGTTATATGATGCTATTTCATTCGGACACTATGGTAGTGTATTCCTAGAACAAGTAGCAAGTAAGTATGCTAAACCAAGTTCAGATGATGGTACATTTAAGAACTTAAATCTTGCATCTAGACAAGATAAAAATACAAATACATGTTACATTACTGAAACTGGTGAAACATCTGCCGATGGTACTACTACAGCATCTAACTTGAAGACTAAGATGCAAGGAGAATGCCGTTGGGTAGACTACATCGATAATGATGGTAGTGCCTCATCTAAATATATGGCTTCACATACGGGTTGTGATCCAAGTGCTGATTACCGATGCGTAAGCGAATTTAGATTGGCGTTTAAATAGGAAGGAGTGAATGTAGATGAAAGAGTCATATTGGGGTTACTGGTTTATTATTCTTGGACTTTTCGTAGTATCGATATTATTACTAACAAATGATGCTACTACTACAAGCACTCAAGATTATTATCAATTAAAAGAAGTTGCAAATAGTGCAATTTATGATTCAGTTGATTATGGATATTTCCAATTAACTGGCGAACTAAGAATTCATAAGGAAGTTTTCGTTGAGAACTTCCTTAGAAGGTTCGCTGAAACAGTTTCACCAACAAATACTTATGATGTAGAGTTTTATGATTTATTCGAATCTCCTCCAAAGGTTAGTATAAAGATTTCAACTCAAACATCTGGATTTATTGTTGGTAGAGATTCTGGAGCTGATGCTCAAACTAGATTAGATGTAGTTAATTCAATAGATTTAATTGTAGAATTTGATAGTGCTGATTTAGAAACACCTGGACATCCTTGTGATGGCTATGATTGTTCTGCAAATGAAAAATACTGTGATTACTACACATCTTATGATGAAACTTAGGAAGGGGATAGAATAAAATGGGAAATATACTTGTACCTTTTAAAAAGTTTTTAAGTAACAAGAATACTATTACAATATTAGGTGTTTTACTTGGTGTAGTTGTTCTTTATTTAGGTTATAACTGGCGTGTTAATCGTTCAATTCAACCTACAAAGATACCATATGCTAATAAAACAATGGTTTCTGGTACTAAGGTAACAGAAAATGATATTGCTTATACTAATGTACCTAAAGATACATTAAAGAACATGACTAATATTATTACTAATGTTCAAGATATTAATGGTAAGTTAGTAGCTTACGATGGAAAAATTCCACAAAATTCATTCTTCTTCCAACAAAACTTAATGTCTGAAGAAGAAATGCCAGATTCAATATTCTCAAATATTCCTGATGGTTATACTATTTATAAATTAGGAGTATCTGTTGATAGCACATATGGAAACTCAATTTTCCCTGGAGATTTAATTGATATCTATATGACAGCTAGAGATGAAGATGGTTTATTGATGTATGGTAGAATGATTAAATCTATAGAAGTTCTTGCTGTTAAAGACGCTAAAGGTGTTAACGTTTTCGAAGATAAGGATAATCCTGGTGCATCTGCAATATTGATGTTCTCTGTTCCAGAAAACTTATTCTTATTATTGAAGAAAGCAGAGAAACTTGGAATTGACTTAGAGCCTATTCCAAGAAATGATTCTTATACAATAAATGGATCTCCTGTAGAATTAACAAATGAAGAACTAGAAGCTTACATTATAAATCAAACACGTATTCTTCAAAACGAGTGTCAAGATTTAACTGTTTGTGGCTAGTTTAGTTTTAAAAGAATAAAGAAGGTGTAACTATGGATGAGAAAAATGTTTTCTCCCAGATGGATTTTGGCCCTCTGTCAGAGTTTTTGGAAAACGATGATGTTACCGATATCTCTTACAGTAATGGTGGCCAGGTTTGGTTAAAAACATTAACTAAAGGTGTTTATCAAGTTGAACGACCAGATATAAACAATCCGTTTATGGAAAAATTGGCATTCCAATGTGCTAATGTAATGGGTAGAACATTTAACATGGCTCATCCATTTTTAGACTCCGAGAGTGCTGAATTACGTATGAATTTCGTTCACGATTCCATTGCAACTAATGGAATCGCTTGCTTGATACGTAAAACACCAGCAAAAATTAGATTAAATAAAAATAAATTATTAGATGAACAATATATTACAGAGCAAATGCATGATTTCTTAATCAAATGTGTTTGGGGTCACTGTAATATCATGGTAGCCGGAGAAACTGGTTCAGGTAAAACAGAGCTAGTTAAGTACTTGGCAAGTAATGCTAAAGAAGATGAAAAAATCATTTCTATTGAGGATACATTAGAGCTTCACTTAGATAAGATTTTCCCTCATCGTGATATAGTTGCAATGAAGACTAATAATATCGCTTCTTATACTGAAGCCTTAGTAGCCTGCATGCGTCAGAACCCAATATGGATTCTACTTGCCGAGGTTCGTTCCGCTGAAGCTGTTATGGCGGTTCGTAACTCTATTTCTTCAGGTCACCACATTATATCAACTATCCACGCCGATAAAGCATCAAGTATACCAATGCGTATGTACGCTTTGTTGGAAGGTAGTCAAGATATTGAACAATACTTGTCTTCAATTCATAGATATATTCAGATAGGTATTTATGTTAAAGGTTATTATTCAAAAGCTTTAGGTAGATTCCAACGTGAAATCATGGAAGTTTGTGAGTTCTACGTTGATGAAGATAATAAACCTAGATCTAATGAGTTATATCAAAAGACTTTAGATGGTAAAGTTACATTACATAATCCTACTCAAAAGTTAATTGATTACTTAGCAATTGGTAACGTTTACTTTGAAAATAATGATATCTTCGGATTAGGAGATGCTAAAGAGAAAGTCGATCTATCTAATTATAGAGATAGTAAAGAAGATAATTATGCAACTAAGAGTACAGAGAACAAGTTGATTGATGCGTTGAATGCCGATGGTGCAAGTAGTGGTGCTACTGGTGCTACGACAGGAGAGGCTGCTGCAGCACCTGCTGCAACTGCAACTCCTCAAGAGCCAGCCGCTGCTACACCAGCTGCTCCTGCTGCACAGCCAGCAAAAGAAGTAGTTAAAGAAGCTGCTCCTGCAGCCTCTGGAGCTACAACTACTGAAGCAGCTAAACCTGCGTCAGCACCGGCGCCTGCACCTGCAGCTGCACCGGCTCCTAAGCCTGCTGCACCTACGCCTCAACCTCAAACTGCTAGTGCTGTTGCTGCACCAAAACCTGCTGCAGCACCTGCGCAACCAGCTAGTACTCCAGCTGCACCGGCACCGGCTGCACCAGCACCGGCTGCTACGACTGCAACGGCACCTGCGCAACCAGCTGCTCCGGCATCTGTTGCTCCACAAGGTGTTGCAGTTACTAATGAAGTTTTATAATGAAAGGATGATAATATGGAATTAATTTTATGGTTAATGATTGCTATATTTGTCATGGCTTATCGTTATAATACTGGTGATAATGTGTATAAGTTCTTTGCTGATACTGTTGCAAGTATTTATAATACTTATGCACCTTATAGTTATAATGAAGTTAAAGCTAAAATTAAGGAATTAGGTTATGAGTATTCATTTAGACAATATACTACACAAATAGGTTTATTTGGTGGTGCGTCTTTTGGTATTTCATTCTTGTATTTCTATAGTATTCCAGTATCTATTGTTTATGCTGCAGTTGCTATAGGTTTCGTTCCTTATATTAATTATTTAAGAACACAAAGATTATATAGTGAGTATCTATTTGAACAGGTTCAAGTTTATACTACTAACGTTATTATGGAGTTTAATACAACTCAATCATTCGTTAAGTCTCTTGAAGGTGTTAGAGATTCTGGTATTTTACAAGATCCAGTTTTAAGAGATGTTAAAAGAATGATTCAAATGTCTTATGAAAATGGTACAATTGATCAATCAATAGATTTCTTTAATGCTGCTTATCCGTATTATATGGTTAAGAATATGCATCAATTGTTCTTACAGATTACTAAAGAAGGTGCTAAGGATTCAGGTGAAGCCTTAGAGTTAATGTCATTGGATATAGATGCCTTAGTAGAAGGTGTTTACCGTGATAGAATGGATAGATCAACATTCTATAAGAAGTTCTTAACATTCGGTATGGCATTATTCTTATTAGTATTAGTTATGCAATTGTTATTTGGTAGATCTGAGTACTTAAAGATGCTTGAAAGAATTTATGTAAAAATAATATTACATGCTATTATCATTATTAACTGTTCATTCCTTATTAATGGTACAAAATATTATAATGAAGACGTAGGAGTTGAGTAGTTATGTATATAGAGATTTTAGTTATTGCAGTAGTATCCTTTGTTGTTCTTACAGTAAATGGTTATATTAAACCTAATAAGTTTATTCAAGATAATCAAGATATTTTCTTGAAGTTAAAAGAAGAGGACTATGACTTCTTAGTTCGTGCTAAATATGGTGATGGTCTTGATTCTGATGTTCTATATCAGAAGAGAATTAAAAATGGATTATTGGTAACAGTTTTATTGTTATTCTTAATGTTAAAAGATTTGAACTTAGTTAAGGTTGTATTATCTTTTGTTGGTGGATATTTAATGTTTAAGATGGATTATTCTAATCTTAAGAAATTCTATAAAATCCACTTACAAAAAATCGATTCAATGTTACCTTATTACTTAAAAGGTCTTGAAATCTTAATTCAACACTATACAGTTCCAGTAGCTTTAGGTAAATCAATTCCTGATGCTCCTGAAATATTCAGAGATGGATTAATTGAGATGATTAATAAGATTAATGCCGGTGATTCAACTGTTACACCATACATGGAATTTGCACAAACTTATCCAGTTCGTGACTCAATGCGTATGATGCGTTTGCTATATCGTTTAAGTTTAGGTCGTCAAGAGAGAAAGCAAGAGCAATTGATTACTTTCTCAAAGACAATTTCTAACTTACAACAAAAAGCTAGAGATCAAAGATATAAGGATCGTCTAGATAAGATGGAAAGTAAAACTATGAGTATGCTTGTATCAACTGGTGTTGGTGTTATGGTTTTACTAGTTATCTTCATTATGAATATGATGAATACATAAAACATTTTGATAGTTCAAAATGTTTTTTTTGTGCCTTTAATAGTGTATAATATTTTTATAGGGTGTGTTTTATAATGAAAAAGCAAAAAGTTGTAATTATTGGTGGAGGTCCTGCTGGACTTACTGCTGGTTATAAACTATTAAAGGATAGTAAAAATTATGAAGTTGTTGTTCTAGAAGCATCTGATTCTTTGGGTGGTATTTCTAAAACAGTTAGTTATAAAGGTAACAAAATGGACTTGGGTGGGCATCGTTTTTTTTCTAAAGATGAAGATGTTATGAATTTTTGGAAAGAGATTATGCCTGTTCAAGGTAAAGATTCTTATGATGATAAAAAACTTAAAAGAAAAAAGTCTTTAGTTAAGGGTGGACCAGATCCTGAAAAAGAAGATAATGTTTTATTAGTTAGAAATAGAATATCTAGAATTTATTATTTAAAGAAATTCTTTGATTATCCTATTTCTATGAAGTGGGAAACTTTTAAGAATATGGGATTTGTAAGAACAATGTCTAGTGGTTTTAGTTACATAAAAAGTATTTTCTTTAAGAAGAAAGAGGATAATCTAGAAAACTTTTATATTAATAGATTTGGTAAGAAATTATATAGCATGTTCTTTGAAGGATATACAGAGAAGTTATGGGGTAGACATCCTAGTGAAATTGATGCTTCTTGGGGAGCACAAAGAGTTAAAGGATTATCTATTATAGCTGTTATTAAAGATATGTTTAAAAAGGTTTTTCATATTAAAGGTAAAAAGGTTGAAACATCTTTAATTGAAGAGTATGTTTATCCTAAATATGGTCCAGGTCAATTATGGGAAAGAGTAGGTTCTTTATTTGAAGAAATGGGTGGAAAGGTTTTATTAAATCATGAAGTATCTAAAATAGATATTGATGGTTATAAGATTAAGTCTGTTTCTTGTTTAGTAGATGGTAAAGAAAAAGAAATAAAAGGGGATATTTTTATTTCTTCAATGCCTATTAAGGATTTAATAAATTCGATTGATGGTAAAGTACCAAGTAAGATTAAGAAAATTGCTAATGGTTTACCATATAGAGATTTTGTTACAGTAGGTTTACTTGTTGATAAGTTGAAATTAAAGAATGAAACTAATATTAAGACTTTGAATAATATAGTTCCTGATTGTTGGATATATGTACAAGAAACAGGTGTTAAGCTTGGTCGTATTCAAGTATTCAATAACTGGAGTCCTTATATGGTTAAGAATCCAGATAAGACAGTTTGGATAGGATTAGAGTATTTTTGTAATGAAAATGATGATTTCTGGAATTTATCTGATAAAGATATGAAGAAGTTAGCTATTGATGAATTACTATCAATGGATGTTATTGAGAGTAAAGATAATGTTTTAGATTATCATCGTGAGAAAGTTAAAAAGGCTTATCCAGCTTATTTTGATACTTATAGTGAGATGGATAGTTTAGTTAATTATTTGAATAAATATGATAATTTGTATTGTGTAGGACGTAATGGTCAACATAGATATAATAATATGGATCATTCTATGGTTACTTCGTTTGAAACAGTTAACAATATTATTAATGGGGTTAAGACAAGAGATAATATATGGAACGTAAATACGGAGAAAGAATATCATGAAGAAAAGAAGCAATAAAATAATTAGTTTTATTAAAAACAATTGGTATTTTGTTCTATTAGTAATACCTTTTGTTTTCTTTTGCATGGAAAATAAAGAACCTGATAATGATATTTGGTTCTTGATGGCTAATGGTAAATATGTATTAGGTCATGGTATTCCATATATTGATCCTTTGTCTATTCATGAGGGTTTAAATTATGTAATGCAACAATGGTTATCTGCAGTAATTCTTTATGGTAGCTATAGATTGTTTGGAAAGTTTGGTTTATTAGTATTCTTAACTATTATATTCTTTGTTATTACTTTTATTTATTATAAGTTATGTATGTTGGTTACAAATAAGAATAAGAAATTATCGTTTTTGATAACAATACTAATTATGACATTAAGTAAAGCTTATATTGTTAGTAGGCCACAAATCTTTACTTATATAGTTTTATTATTAGAATTAATGTGCATGGAAAAATATATTAAAAGCAAGAATTGGAAGATGCTAATTCCGATGCCATTTCTTTCTATTTTATTAATTAATCTTCATGCTTCAATGTGGTTGTTACAGTTTGTTTTTATGTTACCTGTTTTAGCTAATTGTATTTATATTAAAGGAATTACTATTGATAAGATACAATTAAAACCTATGTTGATAACAATAGTTTTAATGTTTTTGGGTGGTTTTTTAAATCCATATGGATGGAATAGTATGATATTTGTATTTAGTACATATGGTATACCTGAAATTAATGTTTTTATTTCAGAAATGCAAACTTCTAATATGTTAATGTTTCATTGGAGAGCTTGTGTATGTTTAGCTTTATCTTATATAGCTTTGTTATTTATTTTTAAGAAGAAAACGGATGTAAGATTTATTTTATTCTTCTGTGGAATGTTTTTGTTTTCTTCTATGCATGGTAAGTGTTTGATATATTTTATTCTTTATTTTGGATACATTTTAGGCGATTATTTAGCTAAGATTAAACCAATTAAGTTAAATGTTAATCCTTATATTAAACGTGCTTTTAGCGGGCTTTGTGTAGGTTTATTCTTTTGTTTAATATATACGGCTGTTTTTACAACAATTGCATTATTTAAGAATTATGATATGTCTACTAATGCATTAGGAGATATGGTTAGATATGTAAAGAAGAATTATGATGTCGATGATATTATTTTATTTGTTTCTTTTGAAGATGGTGGATATACAGAATTTGAAGGGATAAAATCATATATTGATCCTAGAGCAGAATTATTTACTAAGAAGTTAAATGGTAAAGAAGATATTTTAAAAGAGTATGTTAATATTGGTAAGTTAGAAAGTGATAAAGATGCTTTTATTAAGAAGTATAATTTTACCCATTTAATAGTAAGTAGAACTGATCAATACTTATATGATTATCTATCTAAGGATGAAGATTATGTTTTAGAGTATACTGAGTATTTTGATAAAGAGAAGAAAGAAGTAGATATGATAAAACTCTTTGTACGTAAAGATATTTCTATATTAGAAGGGGAGAACTATGAAAAAGATAATTGATATTGTTAAAAAGAATTGGTTTTTCTTATTATTAGTAATTCCTTTTGTAAGTATTTGTATTGTTAATAGATTTCAAAGAAACGATACTTGGTTTTTACTTAATTGTGGAAGGTATGTATTTGGGCACGGAATACCACACGTAGATCCTTTTACTATTCATGAGGGTTTAAACTATGTAATGCAACAATGGTTAACTTCTGTTGTATTCTATGGAATATTTAAAGTTTTAGGTAAATATGGTTTATTGTATTTTACTTTATTAATGTCTATTGTATTAATGGTTTTATATTATAGATTATGTTATTTAGTAAGTAAGAATAAACTATTATCTATTTTAATTACGGCAATAGTATTCTATATGAGTTCAATTTTTATAATTTTAAGACCTCAATTGTTTACTTATTTATTATTAATTATTGAAGTTATATGTTTAGAAAAGTATGTTGTTAAATCTAATTGGAAGTATTTGATTCCTTTACCATTTTTATCAATTCTTTTAATTAACTTTCATGCTTCAATGTGGTTGTTTTTATTTATTTTTATCTTACCTTTTATGGTAGAAGGTATTATTAATTTAAAAAAGAAGAGTTTTAGAATTAAACCACTGATTATTGTCAGTTTAATAATGTTTGTTTGTGGTTTTATTAATCCATATGGCTGGAATGGTATTACATATATATTTAAGTCTTATAATATTCCAGAGATTAGTGAATTGGTTGAAGAGATGAAATCTATTCAATTAGATCAAAAGCTTGGTAAGTATTTAATATTTAGTATTTTTGCCATTGTTTTATTACTTAATTATGTTAAGAAGAACAAATTATGTTTGAGACATTTATTCTTTATTGTTGGAACAGCATTACTTGCTTTTATGCATTATAAATGTTTTGTTTATTTTGCTTTATTTGGTTTGTATTCAGTGCCATTATTAATTAAAGAATTAAAATTTGATATAAAGTTAAATAACAAGTATTTTGTTTCACTAATAAAGGGATTAACTATTGGTTTATCTTGTTTATTAGTAGTAACTTTCGTTTATACTGTATATCAATTGCATAAGAACTATAAGTTTGAAGAGTCTTCACAAGTTAAAGAAGTTACTGATTATATTATTGATAATTATGATAAAGATGAAGTAATTTTATTTGTTGATTATGATTATGGTGGATATACAGAGTATAGGGGATTGAAGTCTTATCTAGACCCAAGGGCAGAGTTGTTCTCTGAAAAGTTAAATGGTAAAGAAAACATTTTAAAGGAAGCTTTAATACTTGAAAATGCAACTGATGATTATTATGAAAAGTTCTTAACTAGATATAATTTTACACATTTAATTGTCTCTAGTTATTTAGATAATTTTATTGCTTATTTGAAAAAAAGTGATGATTATGTCTTAGAATATGAGCAAAGTTTAGGCAATAATGTAGGGAATGTAACAATTAATTATTTATTTGTTAAAAAAGATATTTCTATAAAAGAAAAGTAGAAAAGTTTTGTTTACTATTTAAAAAATATTTATTGAAATGGCCATTAATAAATGGTATACTTAAATTGTTAAAATAGAAAGGAATGATTTAGATATGAAGGAAGCAACAGGAGAATTAAATATGACTGTTATAACAGTTGTTGCAATCGCTGCAGTAGCTGCTTTGTTCACATTCTTCTTATTACCTCGTATTAGAGCAAATATTACTCTAAGTAGTGCTTGTGCTAACTTAAACTCTAAAGGTAACTACGGAGACTCAAATGCCGGAGTTAACAACGATAACACTAGTACTGGATCAGTAGAATGTACTAACTTTGAATGTACTGTTGAATATCAAGGTCACCAGTATTCAAGAAATTGTAGAGACGAACAATAATAAAAGATAAGAAAAGGATGAGGTTGTATGAAAAACGCTATTGGAGAGCTTAATGGTTCTGTTATTACAGTTGTGGCCGTTGCATCGCTTACGGTCCTTTTCTTTACTTTTATCTGGCCAATGCTAAAACAGAATTTGAAAAAGGATGCTAATTGTTCAAATGCAGTTTGTGATGTGGGTTATAATACCAATATGATGGTATGGTGCTATAATCCCGATGATATAACACAAACCTATTTTGAGTGTCCTTTTAAAGGATAGGTGGTAAAAGATGAAGGAAGCAATTGGAGGATCTTGGTTGTATACTTTGGTTATCGTTATGATTGCCTTATTTACCACATTTGTAAGTGTAACAACTAATTATACAAGAGCATATAAAATAAAAGATCAATTAATTTCAATTATAGAGAGAAATAAAGGTGTTACTACTGATACTCTTACGCAAATTAATTCTTATTTAAATTCTTTAGGTTATACTTCAACTGGTGTTTGTCCATCAGCAAAATATCATGGTTTTTCACGTGTAGATAATAATGGTACTTCTGAATCCTATGCAGACCAAGCTAATTATTGTATATATAAGCGTGTTATTACTTGTAGAGCAAAAACAGTTGGTAATGAAGTTATAACCTTTAGTGGACAAAATGGGTATAATACTATACCTAGAGCTTATTATGGTGTTGTAGCTTTCTTTAGATTGGATTGGCCAATACTAAGGCAAGTAATACATCTAGAGCTTTCTGGAGAGACTTCTATTATTTATTTGGTTAATGAAAATCGAGAAATAACAGAATTCAAGAATGAAGATGTTTGTACATCCTAATTAAGGAATTAGTATAATGGAAGAAGGGATTGAATGAAAGCAGGAATTTCAAACATTTGGTTACTTGGTATGATAGCAACTTTTATCTTTCTTTTTTCATGCTATGTTATTATTTCAGTTAATTATACTAAATCCTTTAAGATGAAAAATGAAATTTTAACTATTATTGAAAAAAGTAAAGGGATGACTGGTTTAGGTACAACATCTGCCGGTCAAACATGTCATTCCAAATTTGGATTTGGAGATGTTACTTGCAAAGTTCCAGCATTTCAAACTATAAATATTTATTTACGTGGAAATGCTTATACTGCTATGGGATATTGCCCTAAAGACTCTGATGATGAACTTTACGATGATCGTTGGTATGGAGTTCTTTCGTTAGATGATAATACATATGAGAGAGCTGTTGAAGGTACTAAATATTATTATTGTTTTGCTAAATATCAATATAGAATAGCTGGAGACCCAAATGCTCCATTATCTAATACTTTGTCTAGTACATATTATAAAGTTAGATTATTTTATAAGATGGAGTTACCTGTTTTATCTGAATGGCTTTCAATTAGAGTAGATGGTGAAACAGGCGAAATAGTAGATGACCAAGTAACTAATATGGAAATTGGTCAAAAGGCATAAAAGACTAACGAGGTGAAAAAATTATGAATGTCATAGTTTCAAATAAATATACAGCTATGTTATCAAATCTTAGTACTCGTATAGATTTAATTAAAACAATTGATGGAGAGTTCCAAGTAGAAGATTTAATAGCTCAATTTCAAAATTTTTTCTTTAATAAAATGATATTGGATATTACTGCTATTGCAGGATATCAAGATATTACACAAATCCAAAAGTTATCTTTTGGACTTGATATGTCTAAAGTAATTTTATTATTAGATGATTCACCAATTGTTAATTCACAACAGTATTGTTCTGAGTTAGTATCGATGGGGATTTATAATTTTACAAGGAATATTGATGATATCGTTTATTTAATAGATAATCCTAATAGTTATAAAGATGTTGCTCAATATCATATGTTAGGTAATGACATGGGTATGATGCAACAACAGGGTGGCTTTAATAATCAAAACAATATGCCTGGTCAAGGACAGTTCTTCAATCAAAATATGATGCAGCAGCCAACTCAAATGCCAATGATGATGAGTACAAGAGTTATTGGATTTAAGAATTTGACTGAACATGCTGGAGCAACTACTTTGATTTATATGCTAAAGAAACAATTATCTGAGTTTTATAGTGTACTTGCTTTAGAGCTTGATAAAGATGATTTTAAATACTTTGGCGATTCAGAGATGAGAAGTATTGGAAGTAATGAGTTCCAGGCTTATACAAGTAATCCAAGTAGTGGATATAATGTTATTTTAGTTGATGTTAATAATAGTCCTGAAGAAATGAATTGTTCAGAGATGATTTATTTAGTTGAGCCATCAACAATTAAGTTGAATAAAATGATAGCTTCTGACAATATGATTCTTAATAAGATGAAGAGTGTCAAAGTTGTTTTAAATAAAAGTTTATTAGATCCTAACGATGTTAGAGATTTTGAAAACGAAGCTCAATGTAGTGTTTTCTTTAACATAAGACCATTAGATGAAAAGAAGGATAAGCATACTACACTTGATGAATTCTTGAATATGATGGGCTTCGATAAGAACAAACCTGTTGTTCAAGATAATAGAGCAGCAAGGTTGTTTGGAATAGTTAAAGAGTAAAAAGATTTACAGGTTTTACTATTAAAACTTGACATAAATTGAGTTTATAAAGTACAATTATATTATGAATGAAGGAGATGGATTATATGATGTATTTATTAGCTGATTTCTGTGCTTCAACAAAAGACATATGGAACTTAGTTGGAAAGATTTTAGGTGTATTTAAAATTGTTATTCCACTA
>JAFPMR010000125.1 GCA_017411235.1 Bacilli bacterium
AAATACTGCTAGATACCCAAGATGGGCTGTAGCATACAAGTTCCCTGCAGAAAAAGTAATAACTCAATTAGAAGACATAGTGTTTACTGTTGGTCGTACAGGTCAAATAACACCTAATGCTGTACTTACTCCTATTAAAGTAGCAGGAAGTACCATTAGAAGAGCTACACTACACAATGAACAATATATAATCGATAAAGATCTTCATATTGGTGACTTTGTTGTAATTCATAAAGCTGGTGATGTTATACCAGAAGTAGTAGAGCCAGTATTAGAAAGAAGAAAAGATGTTTCAGTATTCCAAATGATCCATTCATGCCCTATCTGTGGAACAACACTAGAAAAGAGTGCATCAGGAATTGACTACTTCTGTCCAAACAACCACTGCCCAGCTCGTAAAATAGAAGGCTTAATTCATTATGTATCAAGACCAGCCATGAATATTGATGGGCTAGGAGACGCCATAATTGAAGACTTCTACAATATGGGACTGATTACTAGAATAGAAGATATCTATAATCTAAAAGATAAAAGAGAAGACTTAATAGAATTAGAAGGCTTTGGTAACAAGAGTGTAGATAATCTATTAACATCTATCGAAGCATCTAAATCAAACTCATTAGAAAGATTATTATTTGGTTTGGGTATTCCTGGTATTGGTGCTAAAACGGCAAAAGTATTAGCTAAAAAATATGACAATCTAGATAATCTAATGAATGCTTCCTTAGAAGAACTAACTAATATCAAAGATATTGGTGATATCTTAGCTAAAAACCTAGTAACATACTTTAGTGATGAAAAGAACCAAGAATTAATATCTAATTTAAAAGATATTGGTATTAATATGGAGTATAAAGGTGAAAAAACAATCAATAATCCATTAATATCAAATAAGAAATTCGTTCTAACTGGAACAATAAGTTTCATGACTAGAGATGAAATAAAAGAACTATTAGAAAGATATGATGGTACAACAGTAGATTCTGTATCTAAGAAAACAGATGTAGTTATCGTAGGTGATTCACCAGGATCTAAATACGATAAAGCTGTAAAACTAGGTATCGAAATCTGGGATGAAAACAAATTAAAAGAAGTTATAGACAGCCTATAACTTCTTTTTTATTTGCATAAAGAACTAACATATTCTTCATTCCGACTATATAATTTTAAATATTGTTTCAAGAAATGATACTTACTTAAATCATCATTAAATATCATATCTGCTAACTTACAAGCTTTATCCATCTTAACTTTGTTAAAACCATTAAGTAATCTATTATATTGAGGACCAGTAGTTTGAGAATCTAATGTTGCACAGAAATAATCAAAATTATATCTTTTTTTCTTATATTTCTCATACTCACTCAAAACATATTCTTTATCAATTCTTCCAGTAGCAACAGCTAAGAAAAGATGTCCACATAAATCAATATTATTTTGAACAACAATCGGATCAGCGCTATTAAAGTTTCTAAATTCCATATGATCATTTTCACCATCACCTAAGACAGGGAAAAGAAACTTTCTAAAATCAAACGGTCTAAAATTAAAGTCATTTCTAATTCTTAAATCAACATTTAAAAACTCTCTTACTTTAGTATCTAACTCTTCCAAACTACCTAATTTTTTACTATCTAAATAACTAACAAAATCTCTAACTCTTTTAGGACTCATAAACATTGAATAATTACCAGTATGAGGTCGATATGTAATAAACTCTCTAGGTTCGTCATCTCTACCATAACCAAACTTAAAAATAATAGGTTCAAAAACAACTAATGTTTTTAATAACAAAGATAACTTCTCAGGTGTATCAAATAAACTAGTACCCATATGAATATGACTAGATGTATTATCACTATAAGTAGCACCATGTTCATCTAAACACATATACATATCCCATAGTAAACTCCAATATTTAGGTTTATCAGTCATAATAGGAGTAACAATTTCACTATCACAAGTTAAATCTTTATGAACAATAAAATGATCTCTTCCCCATAGTTTTTTTCTCATATTAAAATCTTCTACGATTTCTCTAGCATCATCTAAAATAATATCATTAACTTCAATTTCATTACCAAAAGTCACCGAGCTAGGGAGATTTAAAGACTTTCTATATTGCATTCTAGTTGAATTTAAATAATGTAATAAATCCATAAAAGAATTCTTACTTAAATCTTCAATAATAGTCATTAAATCACCCCCATAAGAGCACTTATAATAATACCTAAAAAAAGATAAGTCAAATTTAGATATTCACCCTAAACAATTGCTTATCTAACCATATTGTAGTATAATTTAGATACGTTTAAAGAGGTGGTATTTCTATGAAAAAAATCAAGAAATTTTATAAAGAACACCGTGTGTTCACAATATTAATGTCAGTTGTAATAGTATGTTTAATATTAATCATTACTGTTTTAGTACAAATCTTCTATTTCGGTAATGGAAATGATAAATATGGAGATCGTCTAGAAGGTATTGAAAACGTACCTATCACAGAATCTCGTGAAGATGATTTTGAAAAGAACATTGTTAATGAAGGTAAAGCTAAGAAATGTGACTTAATAGTTACAGGTAGAATAATCTACATAACAATCCAATTTAACGAAGATGTTGATTTAGAAACAGCTAAGAGCGTAGCTCTTAAATCACTAGAATCATTTAGTGAAGAAGAATTAGCATTCTATGATTTTAACTTCACATTAAAGAAGAACACTTCAGATAAAGTAGAAGGTTTCATTATTTCTGGTGCTAGAACTAAAAATGGTAGTGGTCTAGTATGGAACAACAACCGTCAAGTAACAGAAGAACCAGTTAATGATAACGCTACAGAGAAAGATGAATAATTATGAAAAAACTAAGCAATAAGAAAATAATAATTAGTGTTGTTATTATCGCTATATTACTAATTGCTGTTGGTATTGGAACTTATTTCATTTTAAAAGATGAATACAAACTAACCGTAGAAGAAAAAGAATGGATTACTAAGAACATTGATACAGTTCAAAACGTCAATGTTCCTAATAACATTGATATCTTTGGTTCTCAAGGTAGTGGAGTACTATATGACTTTTTACAAGACCTAGAACAAGAATATGGTCTTAATGTTAATAAAATAACTTATAACATTGGTGAAGAAGTAGGAGAAGGATCATTTAAAAGTGTTTATACAGTAAAAGATGATGATGTAGTCTTCTTCAAAGGACACTATGTTGTAATAAGTAAAAACAAAAAAAGCATTAGTTCTATAACTCAATTAGCTAATAAACAAGTTGGTATTCTAGCTTCTGACGAAACAAGAATCAACCAATATATGAACAGTGTAAGTAATACTTTAATAACAGTATATGACACATCTACAAGCTTATTAGAAGCACTTAATTCTGAAGATAAAATAGAATATGCAATTATTCCATTAGAAGAAAATCTAACATCTATTTTAACTTCAAATTATTATATTGATTATCATATCAGTGACTTAAACAAATACATCATTTATGACATGAAACAAAATGATACATTCAGTAATATCATTAAAAAATATGCTCATAAATGGTCAGAAAAGAAACTTGAAACATCAATAAATAAAAACGAATTAGATACTTTTGTTAAAGCCTTATCTATTTCTGCAAAAGAAATCAGTAACCTACAAGCTAAGAGATACTCATATGGATTTATTAATAACTCACCATATGAAATCCTAAGTGGAGGTAACTATGGTGGAATAGTAAGTGAATACTTAACAAGATTTAGAAACTTCAGTAATGTAGAATTCACTTCTACAAGATATAAGAATTTCTCTAAATTCACTGAAGCTATCGCTAATAAAAAGATAGATATCTTCTATAATTATTACAACTTAGATTCAAAATATGAAAAGATAGATTCATTAATGAATATTACTTTTGTAGTAGTTGCTAAAGAAGATGATGACTTAATAATCAACTCAATCAGTTCATTAACTGATAAAGAGATATACGTTCAAAAAAATAGTTTACTAGAAAAGAATATGAAATCTCTAGGTGGTATAAATCTTAAGGCATATGAAACAGAAAGAGACCTTAAGAAAGCAGCTAAAAAAGGAAAAGTATTATTACTAGATAAACAAGTATTTGAATACTATAAAAAGTCATTCTTATCTAATTATAGTGTTAGATATACAAATACCTTATCAGATACATACAACTTCTATGTAAATGGTTCAGATACCTTTAAACTATTATTCAATAAATACATTCAAACATTAGATCCTCAAGAAATAATAATTAAAGGTAATTACAACCATACATATACAGTTAAATCTGGTACAATACTTGGTAAAGTAACAAGATACTCATTACTAGTATTAACAGGATTTATTATTATTCTTTACTTAGTATATCGTTCAACTAAGAGAATTAAGATTACAAGAAAAATCAAAAAAGAAGATAAAATGAAATTTATTGATCAATTGACTTCATTAAAGAATAGAAATTACTTAAATGAAAACATTGCTAACTGGAATAAGAATACAATCTATCCTCAAGCAACAATTATCATTGATTTAAATTCAGTAAGAAGTATCAATGATCAATTAGGATATGAACAAGGAGACGCTCAAATTAAAGCAGCTGCCAATGTTCTAATAAAAACACAGCTAGATAA
>JAFPMR010000014.1 GCA_017411235.1 Bacilli bacterium
AGATGAAGATTCTCGTGCTGATAGAACTTTAGAATTCTATCAATTAGATATGGAAATGAGCTATGTAACTGAAGAAGAAGTATTAGAAATTGGTGAAGATATATTCTTCGATGTATTTACGAGATTTAGTGATAAGAAAGTTAGTAGCAAGCCATTTAGAAGATTAACTTATAAAGAAGCAATGGATAGTTATGGAACTGATAAACCAGATTTACGTAACCCATTAATTATTGAGGATGCTACTGAAGTTTTAAAAGATACAACATTTGGTCCATTTAAGAAAAGTGCTATTAAAGTTATAGTAGTCGATGGTATAGGAGATAAATCAAATAGTTGGTTTAATGAAGTAGTTGATTATGCTTCAAGTATTGGAATGCCTGGTATTGGTTATTTAACTTTAATGGAAGATGGTTCTTTAAAGGGACCTATAGATAAATTTTTAAGTGATAAAGAGAGAAAAAGTCTAATAAAAGACTTTAAAATGAAGAAGAATAGTGTTATGTTCTTTATAGCTAACAAATATCTTAAGTTAGCGCAAAAATATGCTGGTTTAATTAGAGATGAACTAGGACGTAAGTTAGATTTGATTGATAAAGACAAATTAGAGTTATGTATTGTTAAAGATTTCCCTTTATTTGAATGGGATTTAGAAAAACGTAAATGGGAATTCTGTCATAACCCATTTAGTCTTCCTCAATCTGATTATGATTTAGACCATTTAGAAGATGTTTTAGCATATCAATATGATTTTGTATGCAACGGTAATGAAATGGCTTCTGGAGCGATTAGAAACCATGATTTAGATAGTCTTGCTAAAGGTTTTGAAGTTGTAGGTTATACTAGAGAAGAAGTAGAGGAAAGATTTAAATCAATATTCACAGCATTTAAATATGGATGCCCTCCACATGGTGGTATGGCTCCTGGTATTGATAGGATTTTAATGCTTATTAAAGATGAACCTAACTTAAGAGAAGTTCAAGCCTTCCCACCATCTGCATCTGGTCAAGATCAAATGATGGGAAGTCCATCTACTCTAACAGCTAAACAATTAAAGGAATTAGGAATTAAAATAGAGGTGAAAGAATGAGTAAATTTACAAAAGAGATGGTAGATGACTACGCAGATAAGTTACTTATTGGTTTAACTCCTGAAGAAAATAAAATGGTATTAGATGAGTTTGATATTATTGATCATAATATTGATTTAATTAACGAAATACCGGGTATTTGCGATGTAGAACCAATGACTCACTGTTTAGATAATTTTACTTGTGAATTAAGGGAAGATGTTGTTGAAGAAAGCGTTCCTATTGAAGATTTATTACGTAATAGTGATGATACTGAAGATAGAGAAATAGTAGTTCCTCGTGTTGTAGGAGGTGAAGAATAATGTCTTATATGGATAAAAGTATTACTGAATTACATGAGCTTTTAGTAAGTGGAAAGGTAACTAGTGATGAATTAGTTAAGGAAGCTATAGAAAAAAGTCATGAAGTTCAAGATAAATGTAATGCATTTGTTACAATTTTAGATGATGCTAAGGGTAGTGAAGTAACTGATAATTTACTTTCAGGTATTCCTTATGGTTTAAAAGATAATTATAGTACTAAAGATGTTTTAAGTACTGGATCATCTAATACATTAAAAGATTATGTTCCATTCTTTGATGCTACTGCTGTAGAAAATTTAAATAAAGCTGGAGCAGTATTTGTAAATAAAACAGCTCTTGATGAGTTTGGTATGGGTGGTACTGGTACTACTGGACATACAGGAGTACAAAGAAACCCTTGGGATCCTACAAGAATGTGTTCTGGTTCTTCTTCAGGATCTGCTGCAGCTGTAGCGTCTGGGGTTTATCCTTTTGCTACTGGATCTGATACTGGAGATTCAATTAGAAAACCTGCTGCATATTGTGGTATTGTTGGATATAAACCAACATATGGTATGATTTCTAGATATGGTTTATTTCCTTTTGCTTCAAGTTTAGATACATTAGGTGCTCTAACTCGTAATGTTAAAGATGCTGCAATTGTAGTTGATGCTATGAAGGGGATTGATCCTAGAGATATGACTAGTTGGGATTCTAAAGATATTCATTTAGCTGATTCTCTAGATGGAAAAGTTGAAGGTAAAAAACTATGTTATATTAAGGAAATCGTTGATAAAGATAGATATAAAGGGAAAGAATTATTAGAACATTTAGATAATTTCTATAAAACAGTAGATAAATGTAGAGAGTTAGGTATGGAAGTAGATGAAGTATCTGTTGATGATAAACTATTACAAGCTTTAGCTTCTGTATATGTAGTTATTTCTTGTGCCGAAGCTACTTCAAATATGTCTAATTTAACTGGAATTATCTTTGGACCAAGAGGTGCAGGCGATAACTATATTAGTATGATGAAAGATCATCGTACTAAAGGATTTAGTCCTTTAATTAAACGTCGTTTTATAATTGGTTCATATGTATTACAAAAAGAAAATCAAGAAAGATATTTTAGAAATGCTCAAAGAGTTAGAAGATTATTAGTAGATAGATGGAAAGAAATATTTAAAGATTATGATGCAGTTATCTTACCAGTTGGTACAGGACCTGCTAAACACTTAGATGGTTCTTTAGATATCTTAGATGATAATACCTCTGCTTTAGAAGAACATTTACAAATTGGAAACTTTGGTGGCTTCCCATCAATTACAATTCCTAATGGTTTTGTAAGTGATTTACCAGTTGGAGTTAATATTACTGGTAATTGCTATGATGATGCAAATGTCTTAAATATTGCATACGCACTAGAAGGTGCTATGGATTATAAAGATCAAATAGCTAAGGAGGTGCGTCATGACTAAGTATTTAGCTAAAATCGGATTAGAAATGCACTGTGAAATGAGTGAATCTAATTCTAAAGTATTTAGTGCTGCTAGAAATGAATATTCTGAAATTCCTAACAGTAATGTAAGACCTCTTGATATGGCATTCCCTGGTACTTTACCAGTATTAAATAAGGAATGTGTAAGACTTTCTTTGATGGCTAGTATGATTTTAAACTGCCGTCAACCAGAATATATGTATTTTGAAAGAAAGAACTATTATTATCCTGATATGCCTAAGAACTTCCAAATTACACAAAACCCTCCAGAGGATTGTGTAGGAATGGGTGGATATGTAGATGTATTAAAAAATGATGGTTCTACTTTTAGAGTAGGAATTGATAATATCCACTTAGAAGAAGATGCTGCATCATTAGATCACTTCTATGCAACTTCTAATATTGATTACAATAGAGCAGGTGTACCATTACTAGAATTAGTAACTAAACCTGATATTCATAGTGCTGATGAAGCAGTTGCATTCCTAGAGCACATGAGAAGTGTTTACCAATATGCTGGTATTTCTGAAGCTGATAGTAAAAAAGGTCAAATTAGATGTGATGTTAACGTATCTATTATGGATGCAACACTTGACGAAAACGATCCTAATAACTGGGGTACTAAAGTTGAAGTTAAGAACGTTAACTCATTTGGTGGCGTTAGAGATGCTATTAATTATGAGATTGAACGTCAAACTGAAGCTAAAGAAAATGGTACTTATGATAAAGTTATTGAACAAGAAACTAGAAGATGGGATGAAGATTCACAAACTACTATTCATATGAGAAGCAAAGTTGATGCTATCGATTATAAGTATTTTGTTGAACCTAATATTCCTAGAATTAAACTAGATAAGAAATGGTTAGATGAAATTAGAGCATCTATTCCTGCTTTAGCAATGGATCGTAAGAAGAAATACATGGATGAATATGGATTGAATAATTATGATTCTACTGTTTTAGTTAAAGAAAAAGCAGTTTCTGATTATTTTGAAGAATGTGTTCATTTAGGTATTGATCCAAAGATTGCTAGTAACTGGGTTACTGTTAATATAGTAGGAGAGTTAAATAAGGAAGGAATTAGTATTTCTGAATTCTATTTAACACCTGAAATGTTAAAACAAATCATTGATGGAATTAATAGTGGTATGTTGTCTTCTAAACAAGCTAAAGAAGTATTTGCTAAAGCTTTAGAAGAAAAGAAAGAACCTAAAAACTTTATTTCTAAAGATAATGCTCAAATTAGTGATGAAGGTGAGTTAACTACTTTAATCGTTAAAATTTTAGATGAAAATCCATCACAAATTGAACTATATAAAGGTGGTCGTGATAATTTATTTGATTACTTCGTAGGCCAAGTTATGAAGAACACTAGAGGTAAAGCAAATCCGGTTATGACTAAGGAGATTTTACATAAAGAATTAGACAAGAGATAGTCTTGTCTTTTTTTTATTTTTGTATTATATTTGATACTAGAGAGGAGATTAAAAATATGAATATGAATAAGATTAAATTAACACCTGGTGTAGCTTCAGTTATTTTACTTGCTGCATTCCTTGGAGGAGGTACTACATTATTTACTGTAGCAATATTCTTCCTATGTTTTTGTGAATTAGATGAAAAAATTCATAATACTATGGTTAAGATATTTACTTTCTTCGTAGGTATTACAATTGTAACTTTAGGATGGAATATTATTATGAGTGGATGTAATTTAGTTCTTGATGCAATTACTAAATTATTTGTATCAATTAATGGATTCTTAGATCCTTCTGATGTTATTGAATATACTAAATTTATTACTCCTATTGAGTCAATTATTGGTTTAGCTGATGGCTTTGTTTCACTACTTATTCTTATTGCTAAGGTTGCATTTGTTATTGGCGTTCTTACTAATAAGAAAGGTTCTTCTAACTTCGTATCTAAGAAGATTGAAGAATATGTTAATAAAGCTATTGTTTGGGTACAAAATTTCACTGCTCCTGTTCAAGCTCCACAAGCTCCTGCACAGCCAGCACCTGCACCTCAAGCACCACAAGCTTAAGAAATTAGAACTTAGTTCTAATTTTTTTATTTATTAATTTAATAATTTATGGTAAGATGTTATTGTATATAATAAGAGGTGTTGGTTATGTTTGGAAAAATTAAGTTTATTTCAGGTAACGTTGCGCATGTAGAAACTACTGCTTCTGCGGAGGAATTAGGGGACTTAATGAATATTCACGTAGTATTTGAAGCTCCTGATCAATTAATACTAGGTGAAGTAGAAGAAGTTAATACAGAAGTTATTAAAATTAGATTTTTAGGAGAGTTCCATGGAGGAAGATATACAACAGGTGTTATTCGTAAACCAGTTTTATCTTCTAAAATTAGAACTATAAATGATGAAGAATTAAAAGCTATTGTAGGAGTTTATGATGAAACTACTTTCTTATTAGGAAGAAGTTCTATTTATACTGATTATAATGTTTGTGCTGACATCAATAACTTATTTGCTAACCATATGGCTGTATTTGGTAATACTGGTTCTGGTAAGTCTTGTGGTGTTGCAAGAATTGTACAAAACATTTTTAGTAATCCTAAATTAGTTTCTTATAATGCTAACATCTTTATTTTCGATGCTTATGGTGAGTATAAGACAGCATTTAATCAATTAGATAAACTTAATCCAAATTATAGTTATAAGTTTATTACAACAAATGTTCAAGAACCAACTGACTATGAAATGAAGATCCCTTTCCATTTATTGACTTTAGATGACTTAATCGTTATGTTACAAGCTGATAAGCATAGTCAAATTCCTATTTTGGAAAGAGCATTAAAATTAACTAGAATTTTTAGTAAAAATGATGAAACTGCTATTAAATATAAAGACCACTTAATTGCTAAAGCTTTGATTGCTATTTTATATAGTAACCAAATTACAGCAAGTAAGAAGAATGAAATCTTCCAAGTACTTGAAGTTTGTCATACTGATAATTTCAACTTTGGTAGTACTATTCAAGGTTTAGGTTATACTAGAACATTATCAGAATGTTTTGAAATCGATAGTAATGGTAACTTCGGTGAATCTGTTTTGATTACTGAATATATCTTAAATCATATTGATGAAGACCTAGAAATGACTGAAGAACCAGTTAATGCTTTCTATAGTATGAGGGATTTTGCTGCTGGTCTTGAATTTACATTGATTTCTGAAGGTTTCCAGAACAATGAACAATTATATGATGATTCAATGTTATTAAAAGTTAGATTAAATTCTATTATTAATAGTAGAATTGCTGATATTTATAAATGTGATCAATACATTAGTGTTGAATCTTATATTGCTTCTTTAGTTGCTGTAGGCAATAAAAAAGCGCAAGTTATTAATATGAACTTAGAGGATATCGATGATACTCAAGCTAAGATTATTGTTAAGATATGTGCAAGATTATTCTTTGAATTCTGTAAAACTAGAAAACAAAGAGCACAAATTCCTTTCCATCTATTCTTAGAAGAGGCCCATAGATATGTTACTAAAGATGCTGACGTATTCTTAATTGGTTATAACATCTTCGACCGTATCGCTAAGGAAGGTCGTAAGTATGGCGTTTTAATGAATATTATTTCACAACGTCCAGTTGAAATTTCTGAAACAGTTATTGCTCAGACATCTAACTTCTTAATATTTAAGATGACACACCCTAAGGATATTGAATATATTAGAACAATGCTTCCTAATATCTCTGAAGATGTTATTGAGAAGCAAAAGACATTGCAACCAGGAAACTGTGTTGGATTCGGACAAGCATTTAAGTTACCAATGGTAATTAAGATGCAAATGCCTGATCCACCTCCAAACAGTAACTCATGTGATGTAAATAATTGTTGGAAGATTCAAGGTGCATCTGCTGCTAATACTCAAAGTACTAATGGTAGTCAAAATGGAGGAGGACAAGCTATGAAACCTGCTCCTCAACAAGCTCCAATGCAAGCACCTCCAATGCAACAAATGGCTAGTGCTCCTATGGCTCAAGCACCACAACAACCAAGTGGTCCTGTTCAACCAGCATTTGTTCCTCCAATTAATTAATATGTAAAGTAAACGGATAATCACTAGTATTATTCGTTTTTCTTTGCTATAATAGAATTACCAAGGATAACCATTTACTTTTCATAAAAACCCAGTAAGTGATTATAAGGGAATCTAATTGACCGATGGTGTTGAAGACCTTGCCTGCGCAAACAGGACATTATATTAGTAGGGATCCTAAAATCGTTCATGTGATGCCCACCTGTGAGTAGCAGGTTTTTTATCACTAGTAAGTGACCCTTGGTTTTTTTATGGTATAATTTACGTGGTGAAGCTTATGTTAGAAAGAGTTAATTTATTATTTGATAATATAGATAAGTTTATTAATTCCAAAATACTTATTGTAGGTGTTGGTGGAGTAGGTGGAGCTTGTATGGAAGCTTTAGTTAGAATGGGACTTAAATATATTGCTGTAATTGATAATGATGTATTTGATGAAAGCAATTTAAATCGTCAATTATTATCTAATAGAAATAATATAGGTCATTCTAAGGTAAAAGAAGCCACTTTAAGAGCTAAATCAATTAATCCTGATATCTTTGTAGAAGAACATGAAATGTTTCTAAATGAGTCTAATTTTGGGGAAATTGATTTAAGTAAATATGATTATGTTATAGATTGTTGTGATACAGTTACGACAAAGCTATTATTAATTAAAGAATGTTTAAAGAAGAATGTTAAAATTATTAGTTCAATGGGTACTGGTAACAGAGTTGATCCTACTAAATTAGAAATAATGAGTATTTGGAAAACTAACTATGATCCATTAGCTAAAGTTATGAGAAAACTATTAAGAGATAATAGTATTAAAGATAAGATTATGGTGCTATCTAGTAATGAAATACCTATGAAAACTAATTCTAGAACACCAGGATCGACTGCTTTTGTACCAAATTGTGCAGGTTTTTGTATCGCAAGTTATGTTTTTAATGATATAATGAAGTAGGGAAGTGATTTTATGGATCAAAATGAAAGTCTTGATAAAGTAGAAAAAATAATTGAAGATAGTCCTATCAATAATCCTGATGTTACTTTCTGTGAAAATACCACATATTTAGAATTACTTCTTGCTAATGCTAAAGATGATGAGGAAGCACAGCAAATTAAAGAAACAATTAATGGATATTTAGATATAACTGATGAGACTCCTCAAGAAGACGATGATGAAGAAGAATCTGAGGAGGAAGAAGAATAAACTATATGTTTATTTTTTTTTGCTTTTGATTTATAATTATATTGTATAGTAGGTGATTATATGAAGAAGATGACTAGTAAACATAAGTTTATTTTTTTGTCTATATTAATTCTATTATTATTATCTTCTTCTTTATTTTTTACTAGAATAAAGAAAAAATCATCAAGTGATGTTCAAGTATTAGGTAAAACTCTTGTTTTAGATGCTACACAAAACCAAGTTGTTGAACTTAAAGTTGGTGTGGATTTATTTACTGGTAATTCTGAGCAAAATAGAAAGAATAATACGGTTAATCTACAGAATGCTATTGATGCTGTTTCTAATAGTGGTGGTGGTACTGTAGTTATCCCTGAAGGTTCTTTTTACTTTACTCAAGGAGGACTTGCTATTACTGATAGTGGTGATCCTCATGAAAAGTATGTTATAAAACCTAGAAATAATGTCTTATTAAAAGGTAAAGGTTCTAATAAAACAATTCTATATCCTGTAGAGAATAATCAACAAATTCTTGGCACTACCGAAACTAACTGTGATAATGTTTCTACTACTACTTTTACTTCTGGTCCTAATAAAGGTTTTTCTAAGAAGACAATTTGTTCAGTTGGATCAATGGATATGTTTTTCTTTAATAATTATAGATTATCTAATTTTAAGGGTACTATAAGTAATAATGTTAAGATATATACTTCTTATCAAGATATTAATGGTAATCTTAAAGATGATTATAGTACTGGTATTCTTTATAATGCCGATTTTGAAGACTTTACTATAGATGGTTCTTTAGTTAAAGGAGTATATTATAATACTTCTGGTAAAGGATTCATGTTTAATGTTTTTGAGAATTGTGATTGGAAAAATGTAGTTGTTCAATATACAGATGCTACTGGTTTTGGTGTCGATTGTCCTATTAATGCTACGATGAAGAACTGTACTGCTATTGGAAATGGAAAAGGTGGTACTAATTCGAGTGAAGGTGCTTCTGGTTTTGGAATCGGTACTGGTTATCGAAATGATGAATATATTGTTATTGAAGATTCAGTAGCTCTTAATAATATGAAATTTGGTTTCTTTTTTGAAGACCAACATCGATGGTCTGATAATAATTATTATCCTGCTACTACCGCTGATGCATATGTAGTACAAAACTCTGTTGCAGGTGGAAATTTATATGACTTTGGTGGTTTAAAAGCTATTGAGACTTCTTATCATAATGTTACAAGTGTTACTGGTCAAAGTTCATATAATGGTGTAACTCTTACTAATAGTCATAATCGTTATCCATATTATTTCTCTAAATATTCAGTTAATAGTTCCGTTGTAAAGTCTAATTTTGCTAATAATTTACAATTATCAGGTCATATGGAAACAAATTATAGTACAGAAATTAAGTGGGCCGTAAACAATGGATTTATTGAACCTGATTCTGCAACTTCTTATGGTGGTACTAATAGTTATTCTAGACTTAATGCTATGCGTACATTATATAGATATAATGGTATGCCTGATTCTAAAATGCAATCTAGGACAGTGACTGATGTTAATACTACTTTAAAAATTGTTACTTCAAATTATAATAATTTTAAAGATTTATTTACTATTTCAAATAATAATCCTGTAGCTGTTGATGCTTATAAATATGATTTAGATGCTATTAAATGGGGATTAAATAAAGGTATATTATCTACTGATGAGACATTTAGACCGGATGATGCAGTAAAGAGATCTGAATTTATTACTATGTTATATAGAATGGCAGGTAATCCTAATGTTACTTCTACTTCAATGAATTTTAGTGATGTTTCATCAGGAGATTGGTTCTATACTCCTGTTGCTTGGGGTTATAATATTGGAGTAATTGAAGGTGAACCTGGTGGAACATTTAATCCATCTGGACCTATGACTAAATCAACTGTTGCGATTATGCTTTATAGATATTTTAATTATGTTAATGAATCTTATTCTATTAAGTACAATTTGAATGGTGGTACTGCTAGTGGAAATCCTTCAAGTTATACTTATAATTCTTCATTTACTTTAAGGAATCCTACTAAAGCTGGTTATATCTTTAATGGCTGGACTGGTAGTAATGGATCTAGTCCAAGTAAAAATGTTTCTGTTTCTAGTGGAAATAGGGGAGATTTAATTTATACTGCTAACTGGACTAAGATATCTTTAACTAGTATTACGGCTAGTTCTTCTAAAACCCAATATACTGTTGGAGATAATTTGGATATGAGTAAAATAACTGTTACTGCTCATTATTCTGATGGCTCTACTGATACTATACCTACTAGTAGTTGTACTATTACACCTAATTCATTTAATAGCACTGGAACAGTAAGTGTTAATGTTAAATGTTACATATTTGAAACTTCATTTAATGTTACGGTTTCTAATGCTCCTGTTACTTTAACTAGTATTTCTGCAGTAAATAGTAAGACAACTTATCGTAGGGGAGAATCTCTTGATATAAGTAAAGTTACTATTACTGGTCATTATTCTAATGGATCTAACAATAATATAAGTCCTAGTAGTTGTACATTTAATCCTACTGTATTTAATAGTACTGGAACACAAACTGTTACGGTAACTTGTAGCGGTAAAAGTACCACATTTGAAGTTACTGTTATCCAAGAATTAGTTACTTTATCTAGTATAAGTGTTACTAATACTAAAAATGATTATGTTGTTGGAGATAGTTTGAATTTATCTTATATCACTATTGTCGGCACATATAGCAATGGTACAACTAATAATATAAGTCCAAGTAGTTGTACGTTTAATCCTACTTCATTTAGTAGTGCTGGGACAAAGACTGTTACGGTAACTTGTAGTGAAGTTCAGGGTACATTTACGGTTAATGTTTCTAATCCTCCTGCTACTTTGTCTAGTATTTCTGTTTCAAATTCTAAAGATACATATTATAAAGGTGAATCTTTAGATAAGAGTAAAATTACTGTTACTGGGCATTATTCAGATGGTTCAACCAATAATATAAGTACTAATAGTTGTACATTTAATCCAACGACATTTAATACTGTAGGAAATGTTACTGTTGCTGTTACTTGTAGTGGTAAATCTACTACTTTTAGTGTAACTGTTCAAGATATTGTTGTAACTTCTATTTCAATTTATAATTTACCTAAAACATCTTATGTAGTAGGTGATTCATTAGATACTAGTGGTTTATCTATTCAAGCTACTTATAATAATGGATCTACTCAAATTGTTAGTAGTGGTTTAACTACAAATCCAAATAATGGTTCTACATTAGATTCTCCAGGTAGTAAGACTATAGAAGTTAGTTATAGCAATAAAACTACTTCATATACTATTACTGTTGCTAATACTGGTGAACCTCTATTATCATTAAAGAGTAAACCTACTAAGATTAAATATAAAAAAGGTGAGAAGTTAAATCTTTCTGGATTAAAACTTGATTATACTGATGCTTCTGGTGTAACTAATACTATTACTGAAGGATATACTTCTTCGATTGCTAATAATACAGTTTTAAATGAAATTGGATCTCATATTATTACTATTACTTATCAAGGTTTAAGTGTTAATTTTTCTATATCAGTATATAAGTTGAATTCATTTACTATAACTGGTAACTATAAGACTAAATATCTTGTAGGTGATAATATCAGTTACGATGGTTTAATTTTAAATCTTTCTTATAGTGATGGTTCAACCGGAACTATAGAATCTGGTTATGAAACATCTGTTCCTAGTGGAACTGAGTTAACTAAGGCTGGTTCTCAAACAATTACGGTTACTTATGAAGGTATTAGTAAATCATTTGATATTAATGTTATTGATGTATCTAATATATCTGTTAAAGATGGAACAATTAAGCTTACTTATAATAAGGGTGATAAGTTAGATTTATCAAAACTTGTTATATTAGTTAAATATAGTGATAATACTACTGAAGAGATTAATTCTGGTTATACTTCTTCTTTAGAGGATGGTACTGTTTTAGGAAGTAAGTATGATGGTTATGAATTAACTATTTCTTATCGTGGTGTTACTACTAAAGTTAAACTTAATATGAATAGTGTTTCTGAATCAGATGATGTTCCAAATACTGGTTCATTTACTAATATTATTTTAATTATTATTGCTTTATTTGTTGGTTTTAAATTATTTGAGATTGCAAATAAACGTATTATTAAAAAAGTATAAAAAAAATAATATCTCGTTTGAGATATTATTTTTTATTTATTAGGAATTCTGCTAGTAAATGTGGATCTTGATCTTTCATAATAATGTTATAGATTAGATTTACTACTGGCATTTTTATTTTTCTTCTTCTAACAAGTTTATAAATACTTTGTAGGGTGTAGTAACCTTCTACTGTGGTATTCTTTAAGAATTCTTCTTTTTCTTCTTTTGTTGCTCCAGATCCTACGACGCGTCCAAAGGAGAAGTTTCTTGATTTAGTACTTGTACAAGTTAGTAATAAGTCTCCAACTCCTGCATAGGATAGGATTGTTTTAGGTCTTCCACCTAAGCAACCAATTAACCATTTAATATCATGTATTGATTCTGTTATTAAGAAACATTGTGTTGATTCAGGATATCCCATTCCATCTAACATACCTGCTGCTAAAGCTATTACGTTTTTAATTGAACCACATATTTGTACACCAATTAAGTCAGATGACTCTCTTAGTTTAACAGTATCGCTTTGTAGAGCTTTTTTAACTGTTCTACGAGCCATTTTAGAGTGTGATGCTACTGTTAGTGCTACTGGATTGTTACTTGCCATATCAACGGCAAAAGAACCTCCAGAGATGATACATATTTTTTTAGTCTTTAGTTTTTCTTTAGCAATATTACTTAAGAATTCGCAACTATTGTTTTCTATACCTTTTGATGCTATACATACTACTTGATCTTTTGTTAAATATGGATTGATACCATCACAGATACTTCCTACAAAGTGGGCAGTAGACATTATAAATATTACATCACGATCTTTTACTGCTTCTTCATATGAATCAGTTAATTTAATGTTTTCTGGACATTCTATTCCAGGAACGATGTCTTTTATGCATCCATCTTTTTTATACTTTTCTAATTTTTCTTTGGACTCAGTCCACATTATGATGTCTTTGTTATTTTTATTTAACATCATGGCCATGGCAATACCATAGGCTCCTGTACCAATTAAACTTATTTTCATTATCTTTTTCCTTTCATTTCTCTATGTAACTTATTTAAGTTTTCTTCATATTTATTATTCTTTGGATGATAATATACACGATCTTTTATATTATCAGGTAAGTATTGTTGTTCTACCCAAGAATTTGGATAATCGTGTGGGTATTTATATAATGGAGAATTTGTTTTGATATGATTTGGTAAATTACCAGTATTTCCATTCTCAATATCTGCTAATGCTTCATCTAATGCTGTATGAGCACTATTACTTTTAGGACTTAAAGCCATTTCTGTTACTAAAGTACCTAATGGTATTCTAGCTTCTGGAAGGCCAACTAATTCTGCAGCATGAATAGCTGCCATTACTTTAGGTCCTATAGAAGGATTGGCTAAACCAATATCTTCATATGCTATGACACTTAATCTTCTATAGATGCTATCTAAATCACCTTCAGAGATTAATCTAGCTAAGTAGTGAAGGGATGCATTTACATCAGATCCTCTAATTGATTTTTGTAATCCTGATAGGACATCATAATGACCATCTTCATTTGCATCAGAGAAGAAGACGGCTTTAGCATCTATTTTTTCTACTTCTTCTAATGTAATATGTTTATTTTTAGAACCATAATATGCTACTTCTAATAGATTAATAGCACTTCTTAAATCACCAGATGATAGATTAGCAATAACATTTTTAGCATCTTCATCTATTTTAATACCTTTAAGTGATTTACAAGCACGATTGATTCCTTCAATGATATCATCTTTAGTTAATTCTTTTAATTCGAATATTTGACACCTACTTCTAATAGCGGGATTTATTTTATGGTATGGATTTGATGTTGTCATGCCAATAAGAATTATAAGTCCATTTTCTACATAGGGTAGGAGTAGATCTTGTTTGTCTTTATTTAGACGGTGAATTTCATCCATTATTAGAATCATTTCACCTTCCATTTTAGCTTCTTCAATAACAATATCAAAGTCTTGTTTGTTATTTATAGTAGCGTTTAACATACGATATGGTTTTTGAATCTCATTAGCTATTGCTAGAGCTATTGATGTTTTACCTGTACCAGGTTTACCATATAATATCATACTTACTAGGTGATTATTATTTACTAGATTTCTTAGTATTTTATCTTTACCAACTAGGTGTTGTTGACCAATAATATCATCTAATTTCTTAGGTCTTAAGATATCAGCAAGTATCTCCATAAAAATCACCTATGTATATTATAACAAAAATATATGTAAATCGGTGATTTATTCGACAATTGTTTAGTAATTTGTGTTATCCTTATAATAGGAGAGTGTGATATGGAAAATAATGATATGGTTGTACAACCTAAAAAGAAATCTAAAGCACCATTAATAATTATTTTATTATTAATTATATTTGCTTTAGGAGTTTGTGCTGGTATTTATATACCAAAATTATTAGATAAGAATAGTAAGGATAATACATCTGAAAATGGTAATAAAGATACTGGTACAGAAAAAGAAGAATCTAAAAAAGAGGACGAAGTAGAAGAAGAAAAAGATACTTATGTTAAGCCTGAAGCTAATTCTAAGTATAAATTACTAAAAGAAGTTAATGAAACTATAACTTTAAATAAGAAAGAATATCATCTAGATATGTTCTATTATGATCATAATGAATATAAACAAGGTATTTTAAAAGAAGTTTATTTTGAAGGTAAAAAAATAGTTGAACCTTATTCTATTAGAGTAACTTTAGATAAGAAAGAAACTAAAGATAGTGTTATAGAGAGTGATATTAAAGACTTAAATAAATATGTTTTCTATTTAGATGATACTAAGACAGAAGATCAATATTTCTTTTATGTAGCTAATATTAGATATTTCTTTGATGATGATTGGGAAGAAAGAGAATCTTATATTTATCTAATAAATAAAAATGCTGATATTCTATTTGATAAACGTTATATGAGTTCTATGGGCGCTACTTGGGCATGGGTAGATTCTAAAGATTTAGTTCTTGATAGAAAAACATTTAAAAATACTGATCCAGAAGATGAATACTATGGTAAATATGCTTTATATTTAGGTGATAATGAAAAAGAATATAATCATCAACCTATGGAATTCTTTAAAGATCATTTCTATGGCTTTAATTATGAAGACAGTGATAATTATACTCATGATTATAAATATACTGTAGAGAATGGTACATTAATGAAAGAAACACTTAACAAGAATGACAAAGGTTATACTTGGACTGGTGCAGGAGAAAGCTAAAAAGACTTGTAAAAGTCTTTTTTTAGATGGTTTACTTTTAGGTGATTTTATTCTATAATCATAATAGTAGGGTGGTTGGTGTTATGGAGGAGTACTCACCTAGTGAATTAATCATTAAATACTTAGATTATTTGCAATTTGAAAGAAAATTATCTGATAATACTTTAAAGAGTTATCGTAATGATTTAAAGGATTTTGATATTTTCTTTAGTAGTGAACTTAAAGATCTTTCTTTTAGTGATATTAAGAAGTATTTATTAAGTTTAAAGAATGAAAGTGCTCGTACTGTAGCTCATTATCTTACTGTAATTAATTCTTTCTATACGTTTTTAGTTAATGATGGTGTTATTAAGGAGAATCCTTGTAGTAATATAGAATCTCCTAAATTACCTAAGAAGTTACCTAATTATTTAACAGAAGATGAGATAGATAAGTTATTAGATATTAGATTAGAAACGATGTATGATTATCGTAATAAAGCGATGCTTGAATTACTATATGCTACTGGTCTTAGAATATCTGAACTTGTTAATCTTAAGATTACAGATATTGATCTTCATAATTGTTTTGTTAGAGTATTTGGTAAAGGTAAAAAAGAAAGAATTGTACCTATTTCTGATGTAGCAATTAAATACTTAAATATTTATATATCAGAATATAGAAATGAGATATTAGGTAATACTATATCTGATTATTTATTTATTTCTAATGCTAAAACTAATATATCTAGACAGGCATTCTTTAAGATTCTTAAAAAAGAATGTAAGTTAAAAGGAATAGATAAAGAAGTGTCTCCTCATGTTCTAAGACACTCATTTGCTACACATTTATTAAAACATGGAGCAGATTTAAGAATTATACAAGAATTATTAGGACATGAAGATATTTCAACTACACAGATATATGCTCATTTAGTCAATGAGAAGTTAAAACATGACTATGAGTATCATCCAAGGAATAAAATGGAAGGTGATGACTAGATGAATGGTCAAATGAATATGAATTATGGTAATCAATATCCTAATCAAGGAATGATGAATAATAATATGCAACAACAAATGATGCAACAGCAACAAGTTATGCAAGATCCTCAAGCTTTAGAAAAGAAAAGAAAAGCTAGAGGAAGACTTAAGTTCCTAATTATATTTATTGTTGTTTTCTTAACGATGTTTTTTGGTAAGAAATATATAGATTTTGTTACTTTTGATTATAAACCAGTAGTTAATGAATCTTTATCTAAATATTATTATTCTGGAGATACTCAAGATTTAAAAGCAGTAAAGGAATTACTTGAGGAATATAAAGGAAATGCTTCTATAGTTAAGAAGATTCAAAACTATAGTTATGAGACGATAGGGCAGTGGTTCGTATATATTGATAATAAATATCAATGTGATAAGAAAAATGCTAATTCATGTGTTGCTCAATTAGCTGAGTTTAAGAGATTAGTTTCTAAATTAGAAATGTTATATCAAATAAAAGGTGGAGGATATTTTATTATTTCTCCTAATGGATATTCATTATTAAAAGCAGAAGGGGAGAAGAAGATAGAAAACCTAACTGCTGTAGCTAATAATAAATCTTATGAAAGCCCTGCTAATAGTGAATCAATTTATCAAGCTAAATGTAAGGCAGCTACTGAATGTGATTGTCGTGAAGGTATTTGTAACTGTTCTTATACTTCAAAAAATTCTGATGGAACTAAGAAGATTGAAGCAGTTAAATGTTATAAACCTGAGACTATAGAGCAAAAGAATTATTAATAAATAAAGCTAATCATTAGAGATTGGTTTTTTTATTTATTATATATATTAATAGAGTAGTATTTATTTTCTATTTATTATAGGTTAACATAATATATATTATACGAAGTTTGATATTAGGCTTTGAAATACTATATATATGGTTAATTGTATATCATTTTCTATTTTAATAATAAGTACTCCTCTATCAATATTTATTAAATAATAAAATATTATATATAAAATTATTTTAAATTTATTTTATATAATTTATATTTTATTTTTAGGCATCGAGATCTATTTAGATGATTAGTTATTCATCTCATGGAATATACCTATTTTGAAATAGGAATCGAGATATGGAAAGATGATATATTTATCACCTCGTGGAATGATGTTTTTAGACGTTTTAAGCAACGAATTATATTTTGATGATATCTTAATCATTTTGAGGAATTGAAATCGGCATCGAGCTTTTAAATGGTGATTAGTTCATCATCTCGTTTCCAAACTGGAATCGAGGTTTATGTAGATGATTAGTTGTTCACCTCGTTTCCTAGAAAAAGAATACAAGTCC
The DNA here is from genome assembly GCA_017411235.1 of Bacilli bacterium. Next base: position 17,893 of record JAFPMR010000014.1, read on the forward strand.
CCTATCAATTTTTTATTTTTTGATAGGGGGAGTCATATTTTTAAAAAAATGATATTTTTAGATTTTTAATTATTTTTAATTGTTTCCGTGAGATGATTAGTTATTCATCTTTTTGTTTCTCGATGCCGATTTCGTTTTTATATATTTATATGTATTTTTTATAGTATCAAAAATAGGGTGACTACCCCTACTCTTTAAATGAGTATAATAGGGGAAGCTAATAAAAAAATATGAATCTTAAAATTCATATTTTTATTTTATTATATTTCCTTCTTTTAGGAAGTTGATTACTGGAGTTTTTTCTCTATATCCTTCAAAGTTAGCATCAAGTGCTCCATTTTTGAAAATTCCAGTAGTAGGGGTTCCTGAGAATGGAAGGATTTTACCTAATTCATTATATTCTTTTTCTGAAATATGATCTGTTTCAATGTAGTAGAATATTTTATCGTACTCTTCCCCTATTTGATTCATTATTGGTTTATATTGTAGACAGTAGTAACAATCACTTCTTGTAATCATTAAAACGAATGTTTCTTTATTATTAATCTTACTTTTTAATTCTTTAAAAGTTAATTCTTTTAAATTATCATAAGTAGCATTAACATCTGGTTGGACTGGTTCTTCATAGTCTTCATAGTATTTTTTAGCATCTTTTAATTCTTCTATTGATTTATCCCATTCTTTTTTTAGTTCTTCATTTTTTATTTTTAGATCTGCTTTTTCTAAGACACTTATTATTTCATCATAATATGAAAGCCCCGTGCATTTTTCGTCTTCTTTATCTTTGCATTTGTCTTCTGCTCTTTTAGTATATACTTTATTTACTACTAAGTAATCACGGTATTCTTCTTTACTAGAATACATGGTTTGATTTCTGATTTCGTTTTCTAATTCATCGCCATATGTTTCTTCTAGTTGTGTCATGGTGTCTTCGACATCTTCTTTTACAAGTTTTTCTTCGTCTTTAGAAATATCAGATTTTAAGACTTTATCTTTTAGATGATCTATATATGAATTTCCTGTATGACTTATAATGTCATTGATAAATTCATCTTTAGTTATTTTTTCACCATTAAGTTTTATCACTGCTGAATTTTTGTTAACTATAAAGTAAACGTTTGCTCCGATTGAGACTAGTAATAATAGGATTAGTACTGCTATAACAGGTAATGCTTTTTTCATTTTTACAACTCCTTTTTAATTTAAAAGAAAGGTTATACCTTTCTTGATTGAATCTCAGCTATTTTTTCAAATACATCTGCAGCATTAGATTCATTAATTTCAGTGAATCCTAATTCTTTTAATGCTTGAATTTTAATAGTATTTAATTGTTGAGTACGAGATAATTTTTCTTCATTCTTTTGTTCAATTTCTTGAACGAATCTCTTATGTGATTCAGCTAGTTTAGAACGAGATGCTCCACCATTATTATATAATGTTAATGCTGAGTATAAGATACCTTCAAAAATGAATTGTTTATCTTCTTGAAATTTATATTCCTCTGGATTGGTAAATCCTGTTGTTTTACTCATATAACCAAAGATATATTTAATTTCAGGAACATTATCTAAAGATTGTAATAAATGATATAGATATAGAATTGCATGATAGTTTTCATCTTTTTTAGTCTCATCGCTAAGTTTTTCTTTTAATAGGTATGTTATATCACTTAAAAGAATTTGTGAGTTCTTATCAAGTCCTTTTAAATCAAATCCCGTTTCAATTTCTGATGAACTCTTTACTCCTTGATTTAAACGACTTTCTACATTCATTAAGTAATCTGTTGTTACTTTTATTTCTTCTATATCTTTAGCATCAGTTACATCTAATAACTTGAATAATAGTAGTTTCTTTTCTTTTGGCCATTTATTTATATCGTTTAATTCTAAATAATTATAGACCATTTGTCTTGATACTCCTAAGTATTTAGCAAGTCTTACTTTAGATATTCCTAGTTCTTGAAATAATTCATTTAATTGACGCATTTTTACCAATTCCCTTCATTTGTATTTTACATCATAATTATATTGCTATAGTCAAATAATGTCAAGGAAATAGCAAGAAAAAAACTAGGAAAAAACCTAGTTTTTTATTTTC
>JAFPMR010000126.1 GCA_017411235.1 Bacilli bacterium
CTGTTGCTAATAATGAAGGATATTATAAAGTTCCAAGTGGAACAGAATTTACTGTTGAATTAGAGGCTGGATGGAATTTACGTATTCTTAACCTTCCTACAGGTTCTACTTATTCAATAGAAGAAACTGAAATGCCTAATGGATTTATCTTCAATAAAGTTGAAGGCTTAGGTGTTAAAGATAATACTAAGAAATTAGTAGAAGGAAAAATTGAACATTACAATACTCCTTATAGTATTTCATTTACTAACGAATATAGATTAACAGATGTTACTGTTACTAAGACATGGGTTGATGGTGATAACCAAGATGGTATTAGACCTGAAGCTCTTGCATTAACATTGAAAGGTGATGGTGAAGTAGTTACTTCAACACCAGCTGTTGTTAAAGAAGGCAATACATGGACTTATACTTGGACAGCATTACCAAGATATAATGCTACAGGTGAAGTTAGTTATACTGTAGAAGAAAATGCTGTACCTGAAGGTTACACTAAAGCAGTTGATGGATTAACTGTTACAAATACACATGAAACTGCTAAAGCAGATGTTACAATTACTAAGAAATGGGCTGATGATAGCAATAGAGAAGCAGTTAGACCAAGTAGTGTAACATTACAATTACTAGCTGATGGTGAAGAAGTAGGAGAACCAGTAGTAGTTACTGGAACTGGAGATGTATGGACTTATACATTTGATCAACTTCCTGTTAATGCTAGTGGTAAAACTATTGAATATACAGTTAATGAAGAAAATGTTCCTGAAGGATACAGAGCTTCATATGATGGATTAACTGTTACAAATACTCATGATATTGTTAAAGTATCTCGTTCTGTATTAAAAGATTGGGATGACGGAGACAATCAAGATCGTAAGAGACCTGAGAATGTAACTGTTAAGTTATTAGCTGATAATGTAGAAATTGCATCATTCGTATTAAGTGAAGAAAATGGTTGGACTGCTACTAAAGGTGAACTTCCTAAATATAAGAAAGTTATGGAAGGCGAAATTGTTAGAGCAGAAGAAATCAAATATACATGGACTGAAGTATTATCTGAAGAAGCAGTTAATAATAAATATACATTAAAGAGTAATACTGTTTCTGAAGATGACGAAACATTAACAATTCTTGTTAATTCAAGAGATGTTGATGAAACATCAGCAACTATTGTTAAAGTATGGAATGATGATAGTAATAGAGATCATAAACGTCCAGAAAGTTTAAAAGTTTACTTAAATGGTGAAGAAAAAGTATTAACTGGTACTGGTAATACATGGACAATGACAATTGATCATTTACCTGTTAATAAAGATGGAGAACCAATTACTTATACTTGGAGAGAAGAAGCTGTTCCAGGATATACAAGTGATAATGGTGTTGTAGAGGGCACTATTACAACATTTACTAATAGTAAACCTAATGAAACTGTAGATGTTGCAGTTAAGAAGGTTTGGGTAGATGGAAGTAATAGAGACTTATCAAGACCTCAAAATGTAACATTGCAATTATATGCAAATGGTGAAAAATATGGAGAACCTGTAACATTTAATGGTACTGGTGATGAGTGGACATATTCATTCGGTAAGTTAAATAAGAATGAAAATGGTAAAGAAATTGAATATATAGTTAAAGAAGAAAATGTTCCTGCTGGTTATACTAAAGCAGAAGAAGGATTAACTGTTACAAATACTCGTCCTACTGATAAGACTAGTGTTAGTGTTTCAAAACAATGGGTTGATGGTGGTAATAGAGACTTATCAAGACCTAATAAACTAACAGTAACTTTAAAAGATGGTGACACTGTTGTTGCAACATATGATTTAGTTGCAAATGAAAATTGGTCATATACATTTACTGGACTAGAAAAGAATAGAAATGGACAACCAATTGCATATGATGTAGTTGAAGAATCTGTTCCTGGTTATACACCAGAAAAAGTTGGAGATTATACAACTGGAATTAGATTTACTAATACTTATACTCCAGAAGTAGTTAACTTCAGTGGTATTAAAGAATGGCGTGATGGTAATAACCAAGATGGTATAAGACCTGATAGCGTTACTGTTCTATTAATGGCTGGTGAAGGTGAAGAACAAGAAGAAGTAACAAGAACATATGCTACAGCAGATAATAATTGGGCATATTCATTCACTGGTATTCCTAAGAATGATAATGGCGTAGCTATTAAATATACTATTAAAGAATTACCAGTTGATGGTTATGAAACTACTTATGAAGGTAGTACAATAGTTAATACTCATGCTACTGCAACTACTACAGTTAGTGGTACTAAGACATGGGTTGATGGTGATAACCAAGATGGTTTACAACCTACAAGTATTACTGTTAAGTTAAAAGCAGACGGTGAATACGTATTAAATGAAGATGGTTCAAATGTTAC
>JAFPMR010000127.1 GCA_017411235.1 Bacilli bacterium
AGTAAATAATGAATAAGTAGAAGTACTCCACATAGTACTAAATAAAGGACCCATATTCTTAGCTAAAACTTCAATTGGAACTGGAATTCCATTTAATAGAGCATGCATAATAACAGAATTTCTAGATTTTTCATTTACAACATAGCCATTAGCAAAAGCATTCTCAATTGCAACATCAGTGCCACTAGAAACCTTATCAATAATCTCTGGATAAGATGCTGAAACTAAATCAACAACATCATCTGTAATAAGGAAACTATAAACATAGTCAAGTATTTCTGGATTAACCCTAATAAGTGTTGCAATAGTTTCTACTGATGTTTCCTTATTAATATAAGAAGCAGTCATTTTTGGATCAACAGTAACTAAACAAACCAATAATCTTGGATTTTTAAAATATTCCTTATTAATTAGTTTTAAATATTCAGGAGCATTTTTTAAGTACTCAATAAGAAGTTCAAAATTATTCTTAATATCTGGAATTAATAAAGCATATTGTGGTTCGGTAGCTAATCTACTTCTAAATAACTCAATCTCTTTATCAGTAAATGATAAAGAATCAATTATTCGACCATATTCATCAAGATCAATTTTTAAAGAAGAAGGAAATACTCCATGAATAATAGCTTCCTTTAAAGAACTAATAACTACTCTACCTCTATATAGAGAAACAAAGTCATAATTACCTGCTTCAATCATTTTATGAATAATATACATATACATAGAATCTGAAACATAGAAAGTAGCTAAATCACTCTTAATTTGAGAAGAAGTTAAATTCTTTAGAATAATATCTAAATATCTCTTCTCTTCATATAGATTCTTTCTATATATTAAAGAAAGTAAATCTTTTATTTCAATTGGTGACTTTCTAATTAAGAGATTAATATCAAATGAGAAATTTTCAGATAAAGGATAAATATAATTATCATCTAAATCACTCTCAATAATATGAATTATTAATTTCTCTAAATGAGAAAAATTCTTAGAAGTATGATTTAGAATTACTTGGAAAACTTCTTCCTGATTCTCTGGAGTAATTAATCTATTAATAATTCTACCATCAAAAACAGGATGTTTCTTAAATAACTCAAGATCATAGTCTTCCCCAAGTATAGAATCAATTTTAATATACTTAAAAGAATATATGTCATCTAAAACTTCATACATACCTTTAGAAATATAAAACTCAATAAATTCTTCTTCACAAGGTATACGTCTAGAAAAATCAGGTAACAAACCACCAGAAATTTTATAGAACAACTCAACAAGTTCTTTCTTATTGTCTTTATCAGAATAGCTATATGAATATTGATAAATAGCATCAATACAACCTTTTTCTAAGAAGAGTTTAGTTGTTTTAAAATCAAAATTATAAAAATGCGACATAGAAAGAATTTTATCAGGGCTTACTCCAGCAAGCAATGCTTGATAAACAACTTCAGTACTAGAATCAGTTGCTAATAAAGCTAATAGTTCATCAGGAGTTTTTTCTGTAAACTTTCTTTTCAATAAAGGTAAATTTTTAACTTTATCAGGTAATTTAAGATAATCTTCATAACTAATATCTTCTAAACCTAACCTCTCCACATCTAAATATCGAAGAGTTTCTTCAGAAAGATAATTCGCTACTTCATAATGACCTTCTTTAAAGAATTTTTCTATAAATTGATTATTTAAATCACCATCAAAACTATGCATAGAAATAAAAGAAAGGAAATCATCATAGGTTACCTCGTCTAAATGATCATTAATAAAATTCCAATCATCAGAAGCAAATAAAGCATATTTTTCACCCTTAGCATAGAATACTTGATCTAAACCTTTAATTCGCTTATATTTTTCCAAAAATGTTTTAAAATCTAAACCAAGTTCAATCATTCTCTCAGCAACTTCGGGACTAACAGTATAAGTAGAAGAGTCCATGTCTTCGCCTAAAGCAAACGCTTTAACAACGGGAACTTCACTACCATAAAAAGAATATATATGTTCATCAGAAGAATACTTATTTTTAAAATAATCATAAACGTAATTAAAAGCATTAATATCATGTAAAGCACCAGTAGTATGAATAATTATTCCAGTATATCCAATATCAGTTAGCATTTTATTAATTAGATAAGAGCTTAATAATGTTTCAGACTTAGCAATATCTTCATAACGAAAATCATGAGTTTTAATAAATTCAATTACATCTTCATTAATTGCTCTATAATCACAATTAAATAAAGCTTCTGTATAACCTTTATTCAAAAGATTTAATAATATATATGGAGATTTTTTTATACTACCATCATAAAAAATATAATCATCATAAGTAAAATCTGCTGCTAATTGTGCGGATTCTTTAGATATAGTTGAACCAAAAATAACAGCTTCAGGTCCCCAACTATTAATTAGTTTTTGTAATAAAACATCATCATCAATCAAAGAATAAGATAAATCTTTATCAAAGTTAACAAAAACTCCAACATCACTAATAAATTGTTTAATATTAATAGAATAATTAGATAGTGCGTCTAGAACATCAGCAAATCTTCTATCAAATAAAAATTTATCTAAATATGCACCAAGAGCATCTTTGTTTCCAGAAACATATTCCTTGGCAACAATATAGCCCAAATTAGTTGAATAACCACGTAATATCTTTCTATATAAAGAGCGATCCCTATTGTATAGTTCTATACAAACAGAATCAGAAAATAATTCAAAATCAGCTATTTCCTCTAAAGAATATCCCCTCTTCAATAATTCATCAATATCAGAACTAGACATAACAACCAAAGGTAATTCTTTACTATCTCTTTGTTTAATAGCTTCATCTATAAAACGAAAATATACTTCATCACTTATAAATATCTTAGAAAAAAAGATTTTTTGTAAAACACTTTCATCAGTTAAATCAAATGAAGCATAAAAATTAGGATCATCTAGATAAGGTTTAATATATGAAAAAAAGTTATCTAAAATCTCAGGCCGTCTAGATAATAAAGTTTCAAAAAATTCTATATCAATATCTTCAGCGTCAGGATCATAGCCAAAAGACTTATATATCTCAGCAGCGAAATCCTCATTTAAATCATTAAGAAATCTTTTAATTGCTTCTTCCATATAATGCACCATCCTACTCTAAAAGTATAACACAAAAAACATATATATTTTTAAAAAAACAACATCTTTGTTATAATAACTATGTGATGTATATGAAATTATTAAATAAATCAAAAATTGAAATTAAAAAATCTAAATTTCTTGGTTATGCATATGAAGTAGAAACAATCGAAGAAGTAAAACAAGTAATAGATACTCTTAAGAAAGAACATAATAAAGCAAAACATGCTCCATATGCTTATATTCTCTCTAATACTGCAGGCAAAAGTGATGATAAAGAACCATCAAATACTGCAGGATTACCAATCTATAACCTATTAGAAATGAGAAACTTAAAAAACATCATTGTAGTAGTAGTTAGATACTTTGGTGGGACAAAACTAGGTGCTGGAAATTTATTAAGAGCATATTTAGAAGCAGCAAAAGAAGCAATAAAAGACCTTTAATGGTCTTTTTATTATGTTTTAAACCGTAAATATAATATCAAAGAACAATAGCAAAATTAGACAAAAAAAATATATTATTTTATAATTATTATAGTTCAAAGGGGTGTGTGTGTATGCCTAAAATAGCTAATATCTTATTTAGCCAAGAATTCTTTGATGAATACATCAAAACTATTTTTGGCGAGTCATTTGCTCACAGTAGTTTATCATTCGAAAAATCATTTGAAGAAAGCAAATACTTTGCTACAAAACTAAAAGATTTTATTTCACCAAAGAATACAGAATATGCAAGACAACTAGAACAAAGTGAAAATCCGCTAGATCAAGATTTATTAAAACAAAGATTAGCAGAAGCAAGAGCATCATTAATCTATTATGGTATTCCAGAAAAACCAATAGAAAATGAATATGGCTTTACTGTTCCAGTAGTAGATGACTATACTAGATTCTTCTATGGTTGTGTAAGACCATATAGAAACACTAAAGAATATCGTGATGCTGAAGCAAAAGGTTTGCTAACTGGCGCTTCATATGAAAGTGAAACTTTACTTATGAGAGCACAAGAATTAAGACAACTAATAGTTAGTAAAGTACAAGCTGACCTAAATGCTAAAATCTTAAAAAAAGCAAATAATGAAGCATTTGAATATGCATTATCTAAAGATGAAATAACAGTTTTAGATATTCAAGAAATAAATGCCATAATTAATAATGCTCGTGGAGTTCAAACAGGATTTAGAAAAATTAATAATCAAATAAATGACTGCCCATTTGAAACATGTTCAAAAGAATATGTTCCAGTAAGAATGCAAGAATTAATGCATAAATACTATAATGAATGGGCGCAAGAAATACCAGAATTCATTGATGGAATATCTACAGAAGAAGAAAAAGAAGACTACTTAAAAGCAGTCTGTGAAAGAGAAGCAAAATTCCATATTGAATTTGAACGTATTCACCCATTCGAAGATGGTAATGGACGTACAGGTCGTATCATTTTAAATCAACATTTAATTAAAAATGAAATGGCTCCTATCCTAATAACACCAGAAATGAGAAAACTATATATTACTTGTATAGATAGAAATGATTATAAAACATTAGGTGAATACATCTATATGTTATCTAGTGTAACATTAAATGATATGATGTCATTATATAGAAAAGAAAATGGTCTAAAGCCAGATGAATTAAGTTTCCAAGAAACTGGTGGAAAACCATTAAAATAAAAAAAGACCATTTGGTCTTTTAATTTTCTGTATATTTAATCTTATTTTTCTTAATTAATAAATCAAGATTATCTTTAGTAATAATATTCTTATCTAATAAAATCTTAATGGCTTTATTATTGAATTCTTCCTTTTCAGACGAATCATAATCATCTTTAAGTACAACAATATCATCAAATGCTTCCAATGATGGACCACACTTCTCTTTTAAGAAAGGAATCTCCATTATATTGTCTGCTAATGATGGTTGTACATAGAAACCAAATAGATTACATCCAAACTTAAATACGAATATTATAAAATATAAAATTACAACAGATTGAGCAAGTCCTACTAAAGCACCTAACAATTGATCAACAAAACCAATCAAAGGTAAAGCTTTAACAAGTTTCTCAATCAAATTAGTCATCTTCAAAATCAAACTGACTATAATCATACATACAATAAATATTGCAATAAATGCTAATAACTCATAGAGCAATATATTTATAGCTGTAATACCTTTTAATGCTCCACCAAACTTAAAGAATGGTAAATAAGTATACATAATAACAGATAACTTATTTTTAAAGGTAAACGCTATAATACACGAAAGTATAAAACCTAAAAAATTAAAGAAACTTTCAAACAATCCTTTTTTATAGCCGTCATAAATAGATATTAATAAGAAAATAATAATAACTAAGTTAACGACAATAACTTTAGGATTAGTAAAATCAAAATTCAAATTCATTACCATCACTCCTATTATTAATTATAATACAAAAAGATGAATTTGAATACAAAATATGATAATATGAATACGAGGTGTTTTTATGAAAAACAACGGATTTAAACCTGTCACTATCGTTTTTAAAGTTAGTGATAATATTAAACAAATGATGATCGAACATTATGAACCTATGAAATGTGAAAAGACTCCACCCTATGCTATTTTCCAAGTAAAAGATTTCGACTGTGTAACAACATTATATGAATCTGGAAAAGTAATGTTCCAAGGAATTGGAGCAGATATCGAAGCTAGTTATTGGACAGAACAAGAAAGAGTCTTAAACGGTAAAATCATTGATACCAATGGTAAAGAAAAGAAAGAAAAAGATAAAAAAGATGAAAAGAAAATCTTTATCAATGATTCAAGTGTTGGTTCAGACGAAGTTGGTACTGGTGATTACTTTGGACCATTAATAGTAACAGCATCATATGTAGCTAAAGAAGATATTCCATACTTAGAAGAATTAGGTGTTAGAGATTCCAAAAAAATAACTGATGAAAAAATAATAAAAATAGCACCAGAATTAATAAAAAGAATACCTCATACAACAATCATTCTTTCTAATAAAGAATATAATTCATATCATAGTACTGATATTAATATGAACAAGATTAAAGCTATCTTACATAATAAATGCTTACTTTCAGTAATTAAAAAAGACAATGTAAAATATAAATATATCGTAATAGATCAATTTGAACCAGAAAAGAATTATTACCAACATTTATCTCAAGTTCCTGAAAAGGTAACAAATATTAAATTTATAACTAAAGCTGAAGATCAATGTTTAAGTGTAGCAGCATCTTCAATAATTAGTAGATACATCTTCCTAAAAGAAATGAAAGAATTATCAAATAGATTTAATATAATCATGCCATTAGGTGCTTCAAACTTAGTAGATGAAGTTGGTGCTAACCTAGTAAAGAAATATGGTAAAGATATTTTAAACGATATAGCAAAACTAAACTTCAAGAATACAGAAAAGATTTTAGAATTAGCACAAAAATAAAAAGGAATATTAATTCCTTTTTTATTTGCATACATATAGAATAAATAACTCTAATGCTCTTTTATTAGTAATCTTACCATTCTTAATCTTATAATCTAAATCTGCTAAATAAACTAATATATCTTCTAAAGATTCAACAGTATAATTATAAGAATTAGTTGAAGACTTATCTAATTGAAAATCATATCTAAGTTCTAATAAAGACATTAAATCGTTTTTAGAATAAGACTTACATTTCTTGATTAATAACATATTTCTATATTCTTTAGCTAACATCGATAATAACATAATAGGTTCAACCTTTTGACGCATTAAATCATCATAAATAACAAATGCGTCCTTTATTTTTCTTCCTACAACAGCATCTAAGAACTTAAAGTTATTATCTTCAATAGCTCTACTAATAATTTCTTTAACATCTTCTTGTTTAACTTCACAAGCTTTACCATAATAAAGCTTTATCTTCTCTACTTCATTATAAGAAAGATCATAGTTATTTAAAGAATTATTAATAATATAATAAATAGTATCTTTATTACATTTATATCCATCTTCTTTAAATAACTTATCTAATTTAAGTTGGATATCAGAAATCTTTAAATCTTCTATTCTTATTAATTTATATCTATCTTGAATTATTTTAACAATCTTTTTATTGCCAGCTGGCTTATTATAAGTAGTAAATATTAATATGGTTTTAGGATTAGGGTTTTCTAAATAATTTATTAACTTATCATCTTTTTTACTCGTTTTCTCTTCATCATCAGTTTCTTTTTTTCTAGAAGCACTAAAGATATTAGCATTTTTAATAACTAAGTATTTTTCTTCATCAAATAATGAAAAATAATTAGCTTCATCTAATACTTCTTCAATTGACTGATAATTAAGATCAAAACTTGTATATATATGATCTTTGACAATCTTATGTATTTCTTCTTCCATCAAACGATAGCTAGAAGAACTTATTAAGTATATATTTTCCATAAAACCACCTACATTTATTATACACTATTTATTTAAGCGAGCAGCATATATTTGCTTACATAATTGTCTAGTTCTTTTACCATGTCCTGGAATATGGACATCCTCTAAATTAGTATAAATATTAGGTAACTTAATATTAAACCTTTCACATTCTTCTAAACTAATTTCTTTAAAAGCAGGACAAGGAAGTACAGTTCCATCAAATTTAATATCTAATTTTTCTAAACCAGCATTACATAAATGAATATCTTCACCTTGTAATGGCACTCCAACTCTTATATTTCCAGAGAATACTTTTCTCTTTTCTTCTAATATTCTAAAGAATTCTTCTTTTTCTTCTCTAGATAACAGTAATTGATCACTATTTATTCTTCCTCTTCCTTGAGGCAAGAAGTTTAATAAACTTATTTGTTTAACTTGAGCAATCTCAAGCATTTCTAGAATATCACCAATTTCTTTATAATTAGGTCTCATAGGTACAAAGTGAACATCAATATTTAATCCAATTTGTGAAGCCGTAATTAAAGACTTAAGTAAAGCCATCCTAGATTCTTCACTTCTACCCATAATCATATGGTCAGTTTCATATTCATAAGCTTGATAATCAAATACTATTTTATCTAAACCTAAATCTAATAAACTAACTAAAGTTTCCTTAGATATAGAAGCAACATTAGAAGGATTCAATAATTGATTATAATAATTGTAAATTTTCTTCTTTAAGAATACATTGTCTGGTTCTAATCTATTAACTTCTTCTAAACGTCTATCTCTTAAAGAAGTAAGTAATTCTTTTTCTTCTTCACTAAGACCTTTAGCTATAGTAACACCACTAGTAAAAATAACAGTTCTAATACCTAAAGATTTAGCATACTCTACCATCTTTATAATATCAGGATGTAAAAAAGGTTCTCCACCAGATAAAGATAACTCCTCTATTCCACCAGTACTCATAAAATAATCTATAACTCTTTTAAAGTCTTTAAACTCAATAATTTTCTTCTTATTGCAATTAGAATTAGAAGAACAAAACATACAATTATTAAGACATTTTTCAATAACTTCAAAACATAAATCTTTAACCATATACTTCCTCCTCTAATCAGTTAGTTATTATACCATAAAGCTACGGATTATAGGTTTTAATCCTAATTATTTTACCAATTCTAAATTGAATACTACCATCTTTATCAGTTCTATATATCTTAGAATCTTTTAAATTATTTAACACCTCGTTATTAGGATGACCATATTTATTATATTTACCAACACTAATGATAGAATAAATTGGTTTTATTTTACTTATAAATTCTTTAGTACTACTAGTTTTACTACCATGATGACCAACTTTTAAGATGTCTATTTTGGATAGATCATAAGAAGAAACTAAATCTTTTTCTTTAGCTACCTCTGCATCACCCATAAATAAGAAATCATAATTATTAAACTTTGTATAGATAACATTACTATTATCGTTTTCACTATCATAAATATTAGTATTTAAAAAATAAAAAGTATTATTAGATAATTCTAATTTATCAATACAAGAAAAATATTTAATATTCTTGTTATCTAAATACTTAATATAAGATTGTTCTAAATCATTAAATTCACCACAATTAAAAATAACATTTTTTATTGTAAAAACATTACTTACATAAATAGCATCTCCCATATGATCAAAATCACC
>JAFPMR010000128.1 GCA_017411235.1 Bacilli bacterium
ATAAATTACCTCCTAAAAAAACAAATGCTATTAAAACAATATCTATAACTAATATAATTAAATCAAGAATTGTATTCGCTAAACTACCTGTCTTAATAGTAATTGGTGTTAATTTTATTCTATACCATAGTTGTTTATGGATTGGTATAGGAAAGAATAATGGTGTTCCACTATCAGCAAATGAATCTTCAATAATATGAAATACATAACCTAATCCTATACATAATCCTAATATTCGTAAATGATTTAAGTCAATAGTAAAAATATATATAATCGCTATAGTAGGTAATATGTAGTTTAATAATTTAGGTAATTTAAAAAATTTAATTATTCGATAAGTAATCATATCACTTCCACATAAAACAGCAATAAATAACATTATTATAAAAAACAATAATGCAGTATTTTCCATTATAAACGTAGATATTCCATTAGTTTTAATTAAAGCTAAAATGGTTTCATCATTTCCTTTTAATCCAAATAAAAATACTAAAAATATTCCTATTCCTGATATAAGTGTATGCCAAAAATATCTATGAGGAAATTGTGGTGATTGACTATCACTTCGTTTATGAAATAATGTAAATACTATTGTTGCTATAGATTGCATAAAGACGGTGCATATACTACCGATAAATCCTAGTGAATGTCCAGCAGAACTTTGACTATTATCTAAATCAGGTAATAATGCACCACCTACTAATACAACCATTCCTACTATAAAAAATAATATATTATCTTTTAATAGCCATAATGTTTTTTTGAGAAAATCTATGGGTACAAGCATACATATACACATTAACATTACACTTAATAATGCGTGTGTTTTACCCATAAATCCTTTCATTTGTTTAATTTCCTTTCTTTTTAAAATGTTGATGTGTCATTGAAAGAATTACTATAAGCACTTGCTTTTGACTTCTTTGAACCCATATTCTGTTTTTTAGAATTATTAATACTTGATTTAATATCTCCAGAATGTTTATTTAATAAATCATTTAATTGAGTAACTTGGTCTTTTCCAAATGCTCCAGAAGTATCTTCCTTCTTTTGCCTTCTTTCATCTTTATGTTTTTGTGTTGTACTTCTATTTGCTTCTTTTTGTCTATCAATAGTACTTTGTTTTGATTGTTTCTTATCTTTTTGTTTCTTTGTAAATGCAGGAGTTACTGCATTTGCAGCACCTTTAAGACTTGTTTTAATTGATTCATAAGCATCATCTGTAGACTGATTTATATTATCTTTAACTGTGCCTAACTTACCTTTATCAACACTATCAGCAATAGTATTACTAATCTTTTGTGTTGCCATATCTACATCTTTCTTACTACTTACTTCTTCACCATTATGTAATTCATTTAATTGATAACTTGCTGTTGTATAAGATTGTATAGCTTCTCTATTTACTGAGTCTGTAGTAGCTTGTGCTGCTACATTTTTACCAATCTTTTGAACAAGATTATCTTTTGGTTTATTTGCATCCTCAACAGAACGAGCAATAACTTCATTTAAGGCACTTTCTAGGCTATTTTTATATTTAGATTGAGCCATTTTTGCTACATCTTGTTGAATTTCTGCTTCATTAGTAGCACTTCCACCAGTAATTTTATTGGCAGCATTTACTCTAATATTATTATCTAATGTACGTTTCTGATTTTTCATTTCATTTTGTAATTTTAATAAATCAGTCTTACATTTAGTAAGTTCTTGTGCTTCGGCTGTAGATAAAGTTCCATTAAGTTTCTTTTCATTAAGATTTTTATATTTATTACTATTTTTAAGGGCATCAATTTCAGCATTAAGTTCATCCATTTTCTTCTTCATAGCTAATTGAGAACCATTAAGATTTTCATAAACTTCTTGTCTACCAACAACACATTTATTACCATTTTCATCTGTACCATAAATATTTTCCATTCTATGTTGTTTAGCTTCAGCTTCATTAATTTGTCCATTAATATAATTCTTTTCACCTTCAATATTATCAAGAGCATTTTGAACTTCATTTTCAGCAAGTTTTCTCTGTTCTTGCTTATCTTTTTCATCAGCATCGTGTCTAATTTGATTTTGTTCTTGTAATATTCTTCTAGTACTCTTTCTACCAGTAGCACTACCAGTTGAATTATTTATAATAGCTGCTGTCTTTGCTCTTAAACTTCCAGCAGGTGCTTTTCTCATAGCATCTCCAGAAAGTCTATGTGTAGCTGCCTTAATACTTCTCTTTGCATCTGTTAATGCTGGAGATATACTTCTTTCAGCAGTATTTAATAATTGCATTACTTTTTCATTAATAATTGGTAATAATTTTAATAAAAGTAATATAAAGAATAATGCAACTAATTCAGATAATAAATTAGGTTGAATAATACTACTAAATACATATAAAATTACATCAAATATGACACTCCATACAGTAATATGCATCATACTTACAACTATCATACCTAATATAACTTTAGCAGTTTTTATTAATTTTTCATTAGAACTTAATATAAATGGTCCAGCAACAG
>JAFPMR010000129.1 GCA_017411235.1 Bacilli bacterium
CTGTAAGATATTTCAGCGTTTTAATATGGATTATGAAGACTTAGTAGATTCATTTAATGGTGAAGCTGAATTAAATAATCCAACAGAAAAAGATAAACAGTATAGAGATAGTCTTGGGAATGTAACAGATATAGCTCTTACTTTTGCATTAGATATTACAGCTAATGACCAAAGAGTTATGAGATACATGTATGAATTTTTTAAATACATGTATGATTCAAGTGGATTAAATGCTAATAATATTTATTACAGACATAAAGCATTTAACTATGATATTTCATGGGGTAGTATTACACATCAAATTAAAGATGGTCATATAGCTCCATTCCATAGATTTACTACAGAAAGTTTTGAACAAACTGTAGTACATAAAAAATCAGTAGGACAATCTACAATAAATGTTACTACAAGAGAGTCTTGTTTACGTATTAGAAAGCAGTTAGATAATGGTAAATATGAAGAAATATTAGTTACTAATCTTAAATTTACTTCATATAACAATGGTCATGGTATGAATAGAACTGTACCTACCTTTTCTAATACTAGAGGATTAACACCTAAAGAAATAGAAAGATTAAAACATAAAGACCCTGAAGAGGGTGAAGAAGATGATAATTCAGACCCTAATGAATGTTTATTACCTGTATTACCATTTATTCTTAATAATAAGATAGGTGGTATCATTGGTAACGATATTATTGCTATTTCTATGCGTAGTGTTCATAACACTTATAAGAAGATTAAAAAGAAATGGTATCAATCTTCTTGGTTCACTGTTGTTAGAATAGTAATTTATATAATTTATATTGTAATTGTAACTATTGGTACTAGTGGTGCAGGAACAGCACCAGCTATTAAATCAGTCCTATCCATCGAAGCTCTTATTCAATTACTCTTGGTTTTAGCTATTAAGATAGCATTTAAAATTATATGTAAAGTTTGCCATATACAGGGTGCTACTAAAGCTATATTAGATACACTTATAGATATTTACTGTATTTACTATTTACCTTCACAAATGGCTACTACAACAACTACTACAGGTGCAGTAGTACAAGTAGGTAGTACAGCAGTAACAACTACTACAACTGTTACAACATCATTATCTACACTTACATCTAGTATGATTACATCATTAGCTACAACATTAGTTAATGGTAATTTCTCATTAGAGGCTTTAGCTAGTGCATTAGGTTCAGTAGCAGTTGCTCAAACTATGACGGTATCTCCTACTATGGGATTTTTACTAGATACTTCTACTAATCCTCAGTTTTATTATGCTTTACAAACTAAAGATTGGTCTGCAGCATTAACATCTGTTGCTAGTTCTATGTTAAAAGCTATGCTTGCTAAACCTGCAGAACAATTATCTAAATCTGTAGAATTAACAAGTACAGATGCTCTAAAGAAATTAGCTAGTCCTGATAATATATCTAAAGCATTTCAATCTGAAATGAATGCTCAAGCTAATAAGCAAAAAACTAGATTAGAAAAGTTAAATAATCAAATGTTAACACTTGGTAGATTAATAGAAACATCTGAATATAAAGCTAGTGTAGCTTTAAGTAATAATAATGCTATTGCATTAGGTGTTATTACTGATGCTCTTATTAGAGGTACAGATTATAACTTCTATAAGATAGCAGGTCAGATTAAAAAACCAAGAATTATTGACATTTAATATTTTATTAAATTAATTTTCAAACAATCTATTGGTTAAGCCAAAGCAGATTATGATTAACAGTTACTTATTGACTTTGCTTTGGCTTATTGTCTCTAAGTAACATAACTTGGAGATAA
>JAFPMR010000130.1 GCA_017411235.1 Bacilli bacterium
AAAGGTTGTTCACTATGTAAGAATACTGGTTGGATAACAGTATCTGGAGCAGGTATGGTACATCCTAACGTATTAAGAGGATGTGGATACGATCCAAAAGAATGGTCTGGTTTTGCATTTGGTTTCGGAGCAGAAAGACTAGCAATGCTTAAATATGGTATCAATGATATCAGAACATTCTATCAAACAGATTTAAGAGAGTCTCATACTTTCGATAGAAAGGATGTGTAATAATGATAAGTTTAAATTGGTGCAAAGATTATGTTGATATAGAAAAAGAAGATTTACATGAACTAGCAGTTAAAATAACAAAAGCTGGAGTTAATGTAGAAAAAGTAATCGATGCTAGAATAGAAAACCTAGTAATAGGTGAAGTAAAAGAAGTAAAAGATCATCCAGATAGTGATCATCTACATATTTGCCAAGTAGATATTGGTAATAAAGTAACACAAATAGTATGTGGAGCTCCTAATGTAAGAGAAGGACTTAAAGTACTAGTAGCATTACCTGGTTGTGTATTGCCTGAAGGAACTATAGAAGCAGGTAAAATTAGAGGACAAGAATCTAATGGTATGATTTGTGCTTTATTCGAACTAGGATTAGAAGAAAAGAATGAAGAGACATATGCTAAAGGTATAACTGAATTAGATACAGATTTACCTAATGGTACTGATGCTAATGAATATCTAGGAACAGATGATACAGTATATGAACTAGATATCCATAAACATCGTAATAATGATTGCTATTATCATGTTGGTTTCTCTTATGAAATAGCATCTATTCTAAATAAAAAAGTAACATTACCAGATGCTTCATATAAAGAAGATAAAGATAGTATAGATAAACATGTATCACTAAGTGTAGATACAAAAAAATGTCCATACTATACTGCTAAAATGGTAAAAAATGTAACAATAAAAGAATCTCCTGACTTTATTAAGAAAAGATTAATAAGTGCAGGAATGAGACCAATCAATAATGTTGTCGATATCTCTAACTATGTAATGTTAGAATATGGTAATCCATTGCATTTCTTTGATGCAAAGAAACTAGGAGATAAAATAGTAGTAAGACAAGCTACAGAAAACGAACCAATAACTACATTAGATAATCAAGATAGAGTATTAACAGCAAATGATATCGTAATTACAGATGGTAAAAAACCAGTATGTATTGCAGGTGTTATGGGTGGTTTAAATACAGATGTAGATGAAACTACAAAAGATATCGTTATTGAAGCAGCAATCTTCGATGCAGTAGCAATCAGATATACTGCAGCTAGATTAGATTTAAAGAGTGAAGCTTCAATTAGATATGGTAAAGGCTTAAACTATGAATACACAGATGCAGCTATGGATAGAGCATGTCATTTATTAGAAAAATATGCCGGTGCAACAATCCTTTCTGGTAAATTAGTACATGATAAAGTAGATAAAACAGAAAAAGTAGTAGAATTCAATACTAAAGAAGTATCTACATTACTAGGATTAGAACTAACAGACAAAGACGTAGAAACAGAATTAGATCGTTTAATGTTCCCTTATGAACTAAACAAAGACACATTCAAAGTAACTATTCCTCGTCGTAGATTAGACATTGATCCTAACGTTAATGATATAGCAGAAGAAATAGGCAGATTATATGGTTACGAAAACCTAGAATCTACACTACCAAGAGTACCAGTAAGACGTGGTGAATACATTGGTGATGTTAAAATAAGAAAAGAAATCTCTAAGAGATTAAGAACTTTAGGTTTAAATGAAACTAAAACTTATACACTAACATCTCCAGATATGGCTAAACAATTTAGATATGAAGAAAAAGAACAAATAAATCTTCCAAATCCAATGAGTTTAGATAAATCTGTAATAAGAACATCTATCTTACCATCATTAATAAATGTTTATGAATACAACAAAGCTCGTAAGGTAGAAGACATTAACTTATATGAAATAGCTAAGACTTATGATAAAGATTACAACGAAGATATTAAAGTGGCTATGTTAATGAAAGGCAGTTATATAATTAATAACTGGCAACATACAACTACAAAATGTGACTTCTATGTACTAAAAGGAATTATAGAAAATCTATTAGATTATCTAGGATTCAAAAACAGATACACATTCGTAGCAGCAGAAATTAAAGATTTACATCCTGGTATTGGAGCTAAGATACTATTAGATAGAGAAGAGATAGGTGTAATCGGTAGAGTACATCCATCAATGAAGAAAGACGAAATCTACGTAGCAGAACTATCAATGACTAAACTATATGAAAAACAAATAAAACCATTGAAGTTCAAAGAAGCTAACAAATATCCTGAAATAGTAAAAGACTTAGCATTCGTAGTAGCTAATGATGTAGAGTCTCAAACTATTAAAGACCAAATCAAAAAATCTGGTGGTAGATTACTAGACGAAGTAGAAGTATTTGATATCTATCAAATGGAAAACGAAAAATCTATAGCATATACATTAACATTCAAAGATCCAACAAGAACACTATCAGATGAAGAGGTTATGGAAGTATTTAATAAGATAATTAAAGAAGTAGAAGAGAAAACTTCTGCAAAACTAAGAAGCTAAAAAGTGCCGAAAATACGGCACTTTTTATATTATTGTAAAATCTTTTTAATTTTTTGTTAAAAAGTGCTTGACAAACATTTATGTTATTAATATAATGTTAGTAACAAGAGGAGAAAAAGACATCAAAATTCAAGTCATTATTTTTTTAGAGTTTGATATTAACAAAAAGATAAAAACACAAAACAAACTCTATATATTTTAAATTTTGATATTAACATTTTGATAAAAAGAGAAAGAAGGAAAACAAAATGAAAGAGAGAAAAGAACTTAAAAATGTAGAAAGGGCGTTATTCTTAATCGATATGAACGTAGGCTTCTGTGAAGAAGGAAACTTAGCAGATCCTACAATCAAACAAATCGTACCAAACATAATCCCAATCATCAGACAAACACTAGAAGATGGTGAAGCATTCTTCGTAGTAAACGACAAACATACAAAAGATAGTGTAGAACTTAAAAGATATGCAGAACACTGCATGGGAGATAAAGAATCAAGAACAATTAAAGAATTAGCAATTTATGAACAATATGCTAATAAAACATTCTATAAGAATTCAACTTGTGCATTATTTGCACCAGGAGTTATCGATACATTCCTAGAAATGAATAACTTAAAACAAGTAATCATCACAGGATGCTGTACAGATATTTGTATTCAAAACTTTGCAATAGCATTAAGAAACTTCTTAGATGAAATGAATATAGATGCTGAAATCATCGTACCAAAAGATGCAGTAGAAACATTCCATATACCAAGTGTACATGATAGAAAAGAAAACAATGAAAGAGCTTATACAGTAATGGAAAATACAGGAATTAAATTAGTAAAGACAATGAAAGGTGGAAAATAATATGAAAGATAAAGAAAGAAACTTAACAATGATGACTGACTTATATGAATTAACAATGAGTCAAGCATACTTAAAACAACATAAAGAAAATGATATAGCAGTATTCGATATCTTCTTTAGAAAGAACCCATTCAATAAAGGATACGGAATCATGGGAGGCTTACATGAAGTAATTGAATTCATTAAACAAGCACACTTCGATGATGAAGATATTGAATATCTAAGATCTAAAAATATCTTCGATGAAGAATTCTTACAATACTTAAAAGGATTTAAATTCCATGGTGATATCTTCGCAATACCAGATGGAACTCCAGTATTTGCAAATGAACCAGTACTTACAGTAAAAGCTCCATTAATTGAAGCACAAATAGTAGAAACAATC
>JAFPMR010000131.1 GCA_017411235.1 Bacilli bacterium
CAAGGCAGCCATTCTGATCCGCTAGCTCAGTCGGTAGAGCATTTGACATTTAATCAAAGGGTCAAGAGTTCGAATATCATGCGGGTCACCATTTTAAAAAATACAAGGTTTAACCTTGTTTTTTTATATATTTTGAAGAAATACTTGCTTTTTTAAGTAAATGAAGATATAATTATCTTGCGTTTGAAAAAAGCGAGCTATGCGCTCATAGCTCAATTGGATAGAGCGTTTGACTACGGATCAAAAGGTTAGGGGTTCGACTCCCTTTGGGCGCACCATTTTAATTTTATATATATCGAGGTGTAGCACAGCTTGGTAGTGCACTAGTTTTGGGAACTAGGGGTCGCAGGTTCGAATCCTGTCACCTCGACCATTTTAAAAAATACAGTCACGTGACTGTTTTTTTATGCATTAAAAAAGATAACAATTTGTTATCTTTTTCTTATATTAATACTTGTTACTTCGCTACCTTCTAATGGTATACCAACGTATCTATTAACACCACCAGTAATAACACTTGGAGTTAGATTATTATTTCTAATTATTTCAAGTGCTTCTCTTTCTGTTATTTTCTTATATTCTATATCATTTATTGATTCGTTATATGTAACTAAGTAATAATCATTAGTTTGTGTACATAGTACATAAAAATTCTTATTACCATATGCTACACCACGAGCGAAGTTTCTTGTTATTTTTCTAGGGATGCCAAAGAATAAGTAATGTGCCCAGTCTTGATCTAAATATTTTCCGTCTTTAGTAGTTTTACTAAATGGTAAGTAACCATTGTGAATATGTGCTGCTATACGCATGTCGAAATCTTTAGTAGCTTCATCTACTTCAGGCATTCTTAATTGTCTTGGGTCATGTGCTAATAAAACATTGAATTGACCATGATTAAGATCAAGTATTGGTTCAGCTGTTTTAATTATTCTTTGTGGTCTTTCATCTATTCCTTTGTGTCTTACAATAGCGTTTGTTGCTGCTGTAACACCATCTATAGCATTTGTTACTAAACCAGCAATATGAATATCTTCACCGTTTTTATTTAAATCAACACTAGAATTATATAGTGGATGAACATTTGGAATAGATTCTAAGTTCATGTAATTACGCATTAGTTCATCAGTTATTACGTGAGTATCGTGATTACCTAGAACTGTAACAACTTCAGCTCCAGTTTCAGTTAATGAGCGAAGTAAGTTTTGTACGTAATTAACTTGTTGTGCTTGAGTCCATTGATAACTCTCTGCTAAGATATCTCCAGCTATTAAAACAATGTCTGGATTATTATCTTTTATACTTTCAACAACTTTATTTATTTGCTTGTTGTTTACCCAACCATGAAGGTCTCCAATAAGAGCAAATTTTGAATTACAATCTTTTTTTGTAAAAACATCATAATTAACATTAAATACTTTCATTTTGTATCCCCCCCTTGATACCTTAAATTATACCATAAAATCGGGGGTTTGTCATTTCTAGGCCCCTTTCAGTTTGGTTGTTTTTTTATTATGTAGTATAATGTTTTTGGTGATTTTATGGAAAACACTATAAAGAAAATGTTTAATGAAATAAGTAGGGAATTGGGTATTAAATGTACATTACTTTCTAAGGACTGGATATTTATGTTAGAAAGAGATGGAGTTACACGTTTTTTAGCCGGTTATAAGTCTGCTTTGAATGATCATGCTTTAGGTATGGTTTTAGATGATAAATACGCCTTATATGATGTTTTAAAGGAAAAGAATATACCTGTTACTGAGTATAATATTGTTTATGGTGAAAGAGTAAAGGAAGATTATGCTCAAGGTTGTAATAGTTTTGATTATGTTAAAGATTATTTCTATAGTCATAATAATGATATTGTTTTAAAACCTAATGATGGTACATGTGGTAGAGATGTTTATAGAGTTAGAGATATTAATGAATTAGAAGAATTATATAATAGATTAACTAGAAAGTATTTTTCTATTAACATGGGACCTTTTTATCATATTAAGAATGAATATAGATTTATTGTTTTAGATGGAAAGGTTAGAATAGCTTATAAGAAGAATAAACCAGTTGTATATGGTGATGGCAAAAGTACTATTAGAGATTTATTAATTAAGTTTAATAGTAGATTCTTTACTGATAAATTAGATGATCCAATATATGATAAAGTATTAAATGTTGGTGAAGAATATGAATATAACTGGAAATTTAACCTATCTCAGGGCGCTATAGCATCAGAAATAACTGATAATGAGTTATATAGTAGATTAGAACAAATAGCTCTTAATGCTGCTAATAAAGTGGGTTTAAGGTTTGGTAGTGTAGATATTATAGTTACTGAAGATGGTAAAGCTTTAATACTAGAAATGAATAGTGGAGTTATGTTAGAAAACTATATTGAACAATTTAGTAATGGATATAATAATGCTAAAGAATTATATAAAGAAGTAATAAGTGAAATGTTTAGAAACTAGGTGAATGTATGGATATAACAAGACCTACTGTAATGGAAGTTAGTATAGATAATTTTTTATATAATATAGAAAGAATTAAAGAAAAATGTCCTAATAGTAAGATTATGCCAGTTATAAAAGCTAATGCTTATGGCACTTATTTAAATACAAGATTAGATGTTTTAAATAGATTTGATATAGTAGCAGTTGCTTGTGTAGATGAAGCTGTATATATTAGAGAATTAGGATATGAGAAGGAAATCTTTGTATTAAATCAACCATATGAAACAGAAATAGATAAGATTATTAAATACAATATTGTTGTAGGAGTTAGTTCTTATCACTTTCTTGATAAACTAGCTGAAACTAATAAAGAGGTTCATATTCATATTGAAATAGGTACTGGTATGGGGAGAACTGGTGTTCATCCATATAGATTAGAAAAGTTTATTAATAGTATTAAATCTAATATAGTGGTAGATGGTATTTATACTCATTTATCATCTGCTGATATTGATTTAGAGTATACTAAGAATCAAATTAAATCATTTAATATAGCAGTAGATACTGCTAAAAGAATGTTAGGTGAATTAAAGTATATTCATGCTAATGCATCTAATGGAATACTAAATTTTCCAGAATCTAATTTCAATTTAGTAAGACCTGGTATTATTATGTATGGTTATAAATCTAGCGATGATACTTTCGATAAAATAGATCTTAAACCAGTTGCTAGTTTAAAAAGTAAAATATCCTTCTTAAAGGAAGTAGAAGAAGGAACTAGTATTGGTTATAGTAGAAGTTATATTACTGATAGAACTACTTTAGTAGCTACTGTACCTATTGGTTATGCAGATGGCTTTAGAAGAACATTCTCTAATGGTTGGAAAGTTATGATAGATGGTGTTATGGTTCCGATTATTGGTAAAGTATGTATGGATAGTTTTATGGTAGATGTAACTGATATAAAAGATGTCAAATTAGGTGATGAAGTAATATTATGGGACAATGAAAAGATTACTTTAGATGATTTAGCAGATAAGTGTGATACTATAAATTATGAAATACTATGTACAATAGGAGTAAGAGTACCAAGAGTGTTTATTGACAATAATAAATAAAATGCTATAATTTAGACAAATATGTGTTATCAAGAGCGGACGAGAGATTCGGCTTTATGACTCCGCAGCAACCTTTTAAGTTAGGTGCTAATACCGACAAAGTGAAAACTTTGGCTGATGATTATAATTAGTAAAAGAATTAAATCTCTGTCAAAGACAGAGATTTTTTATTTCCTTGAAACATATATTTATAGAGGAGGAAAGAAAAATGAAAAAATTGTTTACATCAGAAAGTGTAACAGAAGGACATCCAGATAAATTATGTGATTATATTTCAGATAGTATATTGGATGCTTATCTAGAATTAGATCCTAATTCTAGAGTTGGATGTGAGGTAGTAGCAGGAAAGAATAAGGTATTTGTTACTGGAGAAATTACATCTAATGGAGAAGTAGATATTGAAAGTATTGTTAGAAAGGCTATAAAAGATATTGGTTATTTTGGTGATACAGATATTGATTATAAGAAATGTGAAGTTATTGTTAATACTAGTAAACAATCTAGTGATATAGCTATGGGAACTAATGATACAGTTGGTGGTGCTGGAGACCAAGGAATGATGTTTGGTTATGCATGTGATGATAATGAAGATTATATGCCAATGGCTATTTATCTAGCTCATAAGTTAACAAAAAGATTAACTGAAGTAAGAAAAGAAAATATTATAGCTGGTATTGGTGCCGATGGTAAGAGTCAAGTTACTTTAGAATATGATAATGATTCTATTAAAAGAGTTGAAACTATTGTTATAAGTGTTCAACATAAAGATAGTAAAGATTTAGATGAATTAAAGAAAGAGATTAAAAAAGAAGTAATAGATTATGTTATACCAAAGAATTTAATAGATAAGAAAACTAATATCTATATTAATCCAACTGGTAGATTTGTTATAGGTGGACCTTTAGGTGATAGTGGTTTAACTGGTAGAAAGATTATTGTTGATACATATGGTGGATATGCTAGACATGGTGGTGGAGCATTTAGTGGTAAAGATGCTACTAAAGTAGATAGATCTGCTTCTTATATGGCTAGACATATTGCTAAGAATATTGTTGCTAATGGATATGCTAAGAGATGTGAAATACAAATAGCTTATGCTATAGGTATTGCAAAACCAGTATCTGTTAATATTAATACTTTTGGTACGAATACAATACCTGAAGAAGAGATAGTTGATAAAGTACTAGATAAGTTTGATTTAACACCACAAGGTATTATTAAATACTTAGATTTAAGGAAACCTATATATAAACAAACTACTAATTATGGTCATTTTGGTAAAAAGGATTTGACTTGGGAAAGAATAATTAAATTTTAATTATTCTTTTTTGTTATAACTTAAAGTTATAGATAAATATATGTTCTAATATTACAGTTTATAACTAAATAAATAAGTTAATTAATAATAATTATGATAAAATAGAAGTGTGATGTAAATGAAGAAGATATTGATTAAATTAATTGAGTTATATCAAGCTACACCATTACACACACATTCGTGGTGTCGTTTTAGACCAACATGTTCTGAATATATGAAAACAGCTATTAAAGAATATGGTTCTTTTAAAGGCACTTGGATGGGGATTAAGAGATTATTTAGATGCCGTCCTTTTGGAAAATATGGTTATGATCCTGTCCCAGAGAAAGAAGTAGATAGTGATGAAAAAGGAAAACATAATAAATAGTATTGGTTATGGACTTATTGTTATTGATTTAATAGTTATTTTTATCTGTCAAAAGAATACTAAAATAGTTTTATTTTCAGTAGCAGTAGGTTTATTAATATATGGAGTTATGTCTATTTTTAAAAAGAATTCTTTTGGATATATATCTTCTTGTTTAGCTATTACATTAGCTGTTTCTGGGGGATTATATTTTGCTCATAAATTGAGTATAGCTCAAGCATTTACTTTTATGATAAGTAGTAGTGTTGCTTTATTAATGTTATTAACATTAGGATTCCTAGTTTATAAGAAAAAAGTTATTAATAGTGAGTTTAAGTTATCGGTAGAAGCTGAAGTAGTTGAATTATTAAGTAATCCTAATACAGAAGCTAAATATTATCAACCAATATATAGATATGTAATTAAAGATAAAGAATATACTGTTCCATTTCCTGCTTATTTAAATAAGGGTATTCCTAAAATAGGAGATAAACAAATTATTAGAGTAGATGAAAGAGATAATCAAAATGTTTATTTTGATAAAACACCGATGCAAAAATTAGCTGATGTTTTATTAATGTTATTCTTATTAGTTATAGCAATTATTATAATGATAGGACAGTTTAAGTAATGATAGATTTAGAGTATTTAAGAAAAGAATTTAGAGTTATAGAAATACTGAGATTTAATATTGTTAGTAACTATGTAACAGGAATGGTTAATGCTCAAGATATTGAACAGTTTAGAGACAAATTTTTTACATTTAGAGAACATCTATATGGTTTTGAAACAAATGAAGAAACTTTATTAGAAGTGGCTAAAATGAAGAGTAAGTTACAGCATTTTAATACGGAAGTATTGGAAGATGAGGACTTACTTAAGGTAGCTTTTTCTAATTCTAATTAGTTATACAGAAAAGTTATATCAACATAATTTTTCTTTTTTTTTATTTTTAATATGATATGATAGTAACGCTTCCCTGAAAAGAAAGTAGTGAAAATTTTATGAAAAAAAGATATTTAGTAGTAATACTACTATTGATGCTTTTATCTATAAAGGTATCTGCATTAACAGTAGGTGACTGCAAAGTATTAGTATCATTTAAATTGAACTCGAGTTTAGATGAGGATAGTTATATTTGCAAAGGTACTAGTTATGGTAATGAAGGCGATAAGATTTACTATAGTGGTACTGGTAATACAATTAGTATGAATAATTTCGATGCATATTATTTTACTAATTGGGATGAAAATGTAGAATTAGTTATTAAGGGAATTAATAATATCCAATTCTTACATATTAGTGAACTACCTGTAGAAGTAAGTGGTAGTGGACTATTAAAGTTTAAGCAAAACTCTTTTGCAAAAATGGTTATTAATGGTGATGCTGTTAATCAGTATCTTTATAATCATAAAGTAATTCTTACAGAAGATAAGAAAATATTTGAGGGAACTGTAAAAGAATTTGTTGATAATTATGATAGTTTGAAAGACATCAATAAATTACCTAGTGAATATAATGAAGCTGATTATGAATTAGTACAAGTTGAAGACTATACAAAGATGGCTAGTTTAGCAATTACTGATTCATGGTTTACTAATAGAATTAAGACTTCTCTAAGTACTTATGTAGAAGATGGATATGGTATCGTTAAATATGTAGAACCAGTTAAAGAAGTACAAGAAGAGAAGAAAGATTCTAAAGAGAATGTGTTACAAACAGACAATGTTGTCTTAATTACAGAAAAGAAAGTTAATAAGAAATATAAATTAAAGGAAGAGAATTTAAAGTCTACTCCTGTAGCACAGCAATTATCAGACTCATTAGATGAAGGCAAAGATTTAGTTAGTTTCTATGATGTTAGTGTCTATGATGGATCTAGAATCGTAGAAATGAAGAATGGTAAGTATATCATTAAAATTAAAATTGATGCTGAAGAAAAAGATTATGAGAATTATCAAATAATCTATGTTAATGATGCTGGTGATATTGAAGAGTATATTGATGGTGTAGTTGAAGATGGCTATATGGTTTTTGAAACTACGCATTTAAGTCAATATGGAGTTATAGCTGATCAAGTAAAGATAAGCAATAGTGCAATTACTTCCCCAAGTAAAAGTTTTAACTTTGCTTTATTAGCTAAAATCTCTATCTTAGTAAGCTTAGTTATTGTATCTTCAGGAATATTATTATTCTTAGAATACAAGAGTAAGCATCTTAAGAAAAAAACAAGAAAAAGAGCATAAGACTCTTTTTTTTGTTATAATAAATTAGGTGGTTATATGAGTATTCTCCACAAATATTTAATGATTATTAATATCATTACTTTTATCTTGTATGCTGTTGATAAGTATAAAGCAATAAACAAGAAAAGAAGAATTAGTGAATTAACACTATATTCATTTGGATTTGTTGGGGGATTTTTGGGCGCTATTTTAGCGATGATATTATTTAGACATAAAACTAAGAAGTTTAGATTTTGGTTTCTAAATATATTTTATATGATAATATGGTTATTAATTATGTGGAGGTTTGTATGGAGATGATATTTCATTTACATCCTGATATTTTTGAATTAGTTAAAAATGGTAAGAAGGATGTTGAAGTTAGATTAAATGATGAAAAAAGACAAAAACTTAAAATTGGTGATAAGTTAATCTTTTTGAAAAGACCTGATGAAATAGAGAAGGTTGAAGCTACTGTTGTTGATTTGAAGTATTATAATAATTTTTATGAAGTAGCTGATAACTATGAAATGGAACGTATTCATCAACCTCATTTGACTAAGGAAGAATACGTTAACGATATGCAAAGGTTTTATAGTAAAGAAGAACAAGAAAACTATGGAGTAGTATGTATTATATATAAGAAGTAGATGATATAAATGTTTAAGAAAAAAGATGAATCAAAATTTGAAATAATCAATAGATATTTAAGAAGAAGAGGACATGAATTAGTTATGTCCATTTATCTATCTAATTATAATAATCATGATATTTATATTAGATTTGATTATATAGAAAAGTTATCTGTATATAAGATTGTTTGGTTTGATCTTAATTTTATTGATTTAAAACACTTAAGTGATTATATGAATCAACAAATAGTTACTAAGTATATTGCTTTAAAATTAGTAGAGAAAATATTAGTTAATGAAAAAGATAGTGATTATAGAATTAATGATGATATTAAAGGAGATAGGGTAGAAATTCTATTCTATAAAGATAAAGGTGTTAGAGAGTTTGTTTTTGATCGATTTTTGCCTCTAGATTGGTCTTTCTTAATTGATCCTTTAGCATTAGTATTCTCTTATCTACCACGTAGTATGGAAGTAATGTTAAATGAAATCTTTGCTATATTTGATGGTGCAGAAGAAAGATATAATGCTTTGAAACCAATTAAGTTCAATTTACTGAATGGTGATGATGATGCTA
The DNA here is from genome assembly GCA_017411235.1 of Bacilli bacterium. The sequence continues at coordinate 8,670 of JAFPMR010000131.1, forward strand.
TCTTTAAATCTAATGTAGTATTGGAAGGTACTAAAGATTTTGAAAATGAAAGAGTAGAATTCTTAGAAAAGATAGATGATCATTATTTAGCAATTGTAGAAGGTAGAATACCTTGTTTAGTTAATATTAGAGAAGATGATGATGGTTATACTTTTATGTGGTGTAATTGTAATCATGTGGGTTATTGTAAGCATATTTATGCTACGATATTAGCTATTAGAGAGAAACAGTTTAAGCCTTTCTATAAAGTTATTTATAATGGTAAGGATGAATCTTTATTGGATAAGGTAATGTCTGGTAGATTCTTCTTGTGTTTCGGTATAGAAGGAGATCGCTTATTATTAATTACTTCGGAATCAATGATTTTTAAGGCAGATATAGTTGTTGATGGAAAAGTTGTTTTTGAAGTTATTGAAGATGATGATGAATGTAGTTTGTCAAAAGCATTAGAACGATATAAATAGTATTAGTGATAATGCTTTTTTTCGTGTTATAATTATGGTGGTGAGGATTATGAATCTAAGATTAAACTATGATACATTAGATAAAAGAGTTAGAAGTAGATCATCTGTTAATCTTGATGACGTAGTCATGGTTAGAAGAAGAGAAAAAAGTTGGATTTATATTTTAATTATTCTTGTTGCTGCAGATTTAATTCACTACTTTATAGCTAGAACAATTAATAACTTTACTGGTTTTATTGTAATGATCTTCTTTATAGCTTTTGGTATTTCTGTTATTACATCAAGAATTGGTGGATTAGGAATGTCTGTTAAAACATTTATATATGTTAGATATAGTAATGTATTATTTAGAGAAAAAAGTGTAGAAATAATTAAAAATGAGAATATACAATATTTAGATGTTAAGAATCATTTATTCTCTACTAGTGTAGATTTAAGATATATAGATAATATGGGAAGAGCTAATGAGATTAATTTTTCTATTCCTAAGTATTTAATAGATAAGAATAGAAAGAGATTTTTACTTAATAGAAAGAATATATGTGAGCGATTAATAAGTTTACAAAAGGTATTGGATAAGGGTGATTTTTAATGTTAAAGATAAAGAATTATAGTATGGAATATGTTAAGAATATAAGAGTTATAGATAATCTTAATCTTTCTGTTAGAGAAGGAGATATTTATGCTTTTGTGGGAAGAAATGGTGCTGGTAAAACAACTACTTTGAAATCCATTGTAGGTATTAATCATATTACTGAAGGAGATATTGTTTTAAATGATGTAAGTATTTTAAAAGATCCTGTTAAGTATAAGAGTATGATTGCTTATGTACCTGATAATCCTATTCTTTATGAACATTTAACTGGTATTCAATATTTAAACTTTATTGCTGATATATATGATATGACTTATAGTAAAAGAGAAGAAAGAATTAAAGAATATGCTAAAAAGTTTGAGTTATATAATGATTTAGGAAATCTAATTAGCAGTTATTCACATGGTATGAAACAAAAGTTAGTATTAATAGCTACTTTTATGCATGATCCATTATTATATGTTTTAGATGAACCTTTTGTAGGATTAGATCCTAAAGCTACATTTGTTTTAAAAGAAGAGCTAAAAGCTAAAGCTAAAGAAGGAAAGATTATTTTCTTTTCAACACATGTTTTAGATGTAGCAGAAAAGCTATGTAATAGAATTGCTATTATTAAACATGGTAAGTTAATTGTTGATGGCGATATGGAAAGAGTTATTAAAGATAAATCACTAGAACAAGTATTTATGGAATTGGTAGTAGAAGATGAATAAGTTATTAAAGCTATTATATGTTAATATACTTGGTTTATTTGATTTTAATAAGATAGCAGTAGCAAGAAAAGAAGGAGTTAAAAGTAACTTAGAAAAAAGAGGTATTGTTACTGGTATAGCAACTTTGATATGTGGGTATATTATTTATTCTTTTTTAAGTAAACTGGAATTAAATAGTTCTTTTGAATATTTAAATCTTGGTTTTATTATTAGTACGTTATTTTGTTTTATTATTAATGTTTCTTTAATAGAACCAATTGTTTTTAAGAATAATGATAATGATATGTTGTTTTCTTATCCAATTACGAAGAATCAGATAGTATTTAGTAAACTATTCTCAGTTTATTTAAAAAACATTTTTGTTGTTTTAGTGATTATGATTTCAACCTTCTTTGCTTTTATTAAGTTTGGAAGTGTTAATGAAACTTTAGTATTATTGTATTTTGTTTGTACTTTATTTATTCCTTTTGTTCCAATAGTATTGGTTACATTCTTAGCTTATGTAAATGATTATTTTAAAGTTAAGATGAATAAAGGATTATTCTTTATTTTAAAGTATGGCTTATATATCGTAGTTATGGGTTTAATAGTATTACTTGTTAAAGGAAGTAATATTATTAATGTTAATGATGGTGTTAAATATGTAATGAAAGGATTAAATACTATATATCCTTTAGGTTATATATTTATGGAAACATTAAGCAAGGAAAGTATTATTTTCTTCTTGTTATATGTAATATTAAATGTTTTATTTATATATTTATATAATTCTGTAATGTCTAATAATATTATGAAGATATGTTCTATGTTACAGGGTGTTAATAAGAACCATGTGTTTAATTATAAGAAGAGTAAAAATCTACATACTACTTGGGGTATGATTAGGAAAGAATTCCATAATTTATTTAATAATAGAATATATTTATTTAGTTCATTTAGTACTAATGTATTAGTATTTATACTAATGATTATAGGTATTAATATGATCAATGTAGATAATATAAAGGGAATAGAGTATTTTGAAGTATATTTTAATAATTATGGACCTGCTTTATTAGGTACTTTAAATACTTTAACTGTAATGACAATATCTTCTATTAGTTTAGAAAAAGAGAATATGCAAATGCTTAGAACGATGCCAATAAGTATGTTTAAAGTATTATTCTCTAAATGGTTAATTAATGTATTAATTAGTAGTATATTCGTAATAATAGAAGCTATTATGGTTATTGTTTCATTTAAAATACATGGAGTAGCATTAGTATTATGGTTAATATTACCAATAATAGTTTTAATGTTTATGTCTTTAACAGGTTTAGTTTTAGATTATACTTTTGTATCTAAGAAGGAACCATCAGATAATGTTATTGTAAAACAAAGAATTATTGTATTTATTCCTACAGTTGTTAGTTTAGTAATTGGTTTATTACCTTTGTTCTTAAATATGGGTATTAAAAAAGGTTATTTCTCAGCAGCTTATTTGGTATTTATACTATTATTAATTGGATTTGAAGTATTATATTTAATTATTAATAGGAAAAAGATGTTGGAAAATTTATTTAATTAAAAGAGCAGTAGAAATGCTCTTTTTTAAATGTTATAATGTATATAATAAGAAGGTGTATCAATGATGGAATACGATGTATGTGTGGTTGGTGCTGGTATTAGTGGTTTAATCGCTGCTAATGTTTTGTTAGAAAAGGGAAATAAAGTCCTAGTATTAGAAAAACAAAACAAAGTAGGTGGAATTGCCATTAATAAAGTAAAAGGTAGATTTGAATTTAAGTATCCTTTATTAAATCTTTATATAGACAATGATAAGTTTCCATATTCTTTAAATAGAATTGTAGATAATGATTTAGAATTTGTTAAATTAAATGATTTATTTAGAGTTTATAGTCCTAAGAGCGATATTACTGTTAGTTCAAATAAAGCCAAGTTTAAAGAAATTCTAACTTCTTTAGCACCTGATTCTGTTGAAGTTATTAATACATTTTTTGATCTTGCTTATGAATGCAAAGATGCTATGAATTATATTGCTAGTAATCCATATAATTTTGATATGGAGTTTATTAAGAAAGAATTCAATAATTTTATGAGAGTATCTTCTTATTCAGTAAGCCAAGTTATGGATTCTTTAGGAATTCCAATATTTGTTCAAGAAATAATTAATTCTTTTTGGATGTTATACGGAAGTAGTGAAACATCTATATCTTTTATAGATTATGCTACTAATTTAGTTAATGCCCTAGATTATGGAGTTAAGGTTCCAGTAGAAGGAAGTTATGGTGTTGCTATTTCTTTAGCGGAAAGATTCTTAGTTATGGGTGGAGAAATAAAACTAAATAGTGAAGTTGTTAATATTATTGTTGAAGACAATGAAGTTAATGGTGTTAAGTTAGCTGATGGTAAAACAATATATTGTAATAGAGTAGTTGTTAATGCTGGTTTAGATACTGTTTATGGTAAGTTAATTAAACCTGAGGATGCTCCTAGAGATGCCTTAAGAAATGTTAATAGTAGAGAAAAAGGCGCTAAGTTATTTACTGTTAATTTAGGTTTAAATAGAAGTATTGAAGATTTAGGTATTACTAATTATCTTTCATTTGTATATCATTCTCTAGATAGTGATTTAGAGATGGAGAAGATGAAGGAAATGGGATGGCGTAATTTATTTGTTGTAGTTCCTAATATAGTAGATAGAGATGCTAGTCCAGAAGGTACATCAATAATCAGTTTAAATACTTTATTCTTTGATGATGTATTTAGTGAATATACTGATCG